>DATKNH010000023.1 GCA_035541455.1 Syntrophorhabdales bacterium | reverse complement strand
AGAAAAGCAGGCCAATCGACCCAACCTGTCTGAAGTTCCCAGCGCAGTAGAGACGCTTCAACCCCGCTTGCATCCACCACACGAAATAGCTTAAAATAATACTATGGAATCTATAGAGCTAAAGATGAGAGAGCTCAGTGGCCATTTCCCCGCTGTCTATACGAGAAAGGTCATCGAGATCCTGAACGGGCCGGAAGTGAGCGCAGAGGTTCTGGCTGGTCAGCCCTGCGAAGAGGTCACCCAGGTACTTGAGTCACTCGGTTACGAGATCGGAAGCAAGAAACCTATGGACGGCTGGATCCTGATGAAGGCTGTAAGAGCGAAGAAGTAGGGATCAAAGCCGGGGACGCCATACTAGAGAGCAGAGAAGCCGCCTTGCCGTGGTTGCGGTCAGGGGATATTTATCTGATTAGATAAAACATAAACGGGGCTCTGTTTTCGCCAATGCCACAACGTGACTGAATGCGTTTGGCCGGCCTTGTCATATTCCGTGACAATGTAGCTAGGGTCATTGCTGCCGAGGTCGCACCAGCTCCCGCAATTCGCGTAAATTCCCCACGGTGTACCGCCCGCCGCGGGTTGCAGCAGGGTATTCCCCTCCTTGTGCTTGTGACCGAATACTATGATCTTGTTGTTGGTTGCAAAGGCTAAGTCATTTGCAGGCTCCCAGATGTCATCGGCTTCGAATTCGATCGATTTCACCGGACCGTACTTTGAATGATGCTCCCAGTCGCTGGTCAGACCTGCATAATCGTTTCTGACCTGCCCGATAGCAGTCGCCCCGGCTGCGTTGACGATTTGTGTCTTGTCGTCGACATGTCTCACCTTGTTCAGATTTTTTATCAGGAAATCAAGGGGTGCGTCGGTCAAAGCGGTGGGTGAAGATAGTTCATGCAAGATAGTACTGGCTATGTCGGGTATTGTAAACAGCATCTGCGCGTAAGCGTGGACGCCTGCCTGGAGGCGGGTTATGTAATAGCCGATGGGCAGCTTGTGATTGGGATTCGGGTCGGGAGCGTTCCACATGAGATACTCGTGGCCGTGTTGAGCATAAATACCATCGTTCGTTACGTAGGGCTTTTTCTGAAAAGGGATGTTCGGAAAATACTTTGTCCGGAAACCTGCGAAAGCGGCATCCGTTATGTTGATGTCATGGTTCCCCTCAACATACGTAACCGGTTTGACCTGGGCGAGTAGTTGCAACTCCTGTATGATGGGCTTGATGTGGAAGGCGTCGGCAATAACTTCATATGAAGGCGGCTGCACGTCGTAGGGATAGAGCCACCCATCCATGATGTCACCGAGAAGTATCACCTCATTGATCGAAGCATCACCACGCACATATTTGAGAAATGCCAGGAAATCGGCCGCATTCTTCTTGGTGAACCAGTCATAGGCGCCAGTCGACCCCGTGAAGCCCCAACCTGCGGTCATGTGGATGTCACTGACGAAAACTCTTTTGTACATGGTAACCTCCTGAGCTGGCATTCTGTTTTTTGACGAATGCCCTTGTGCAAGAAAGCTTGTTCTTTCCTTTGAAACCTCTAACCCGAAGTCTTACGTGATAGTACCCGTCGGCTCAAAAGCTTGTCAAGCGTTCTCTTCCAGACATAGGATCGGCGTTTGACTTTCATCGTGCTTCCGTTATAAAAGAGGTCTCCCTGACATGCTGCCAGTTTGTGTTCCGGAGTGGTGCGGAGGAGAACTCATGGTCGGAGCAATTGCAGGCGACATCATAGGTTCGGTGTACGAGCACCATAATATCAGGACCACTGATTTTCCGCTCTTTGGCGCGCGCTGCACCTTCACCGACGACACGGTGCTCACTGTTGCGATTGCTGACGCAATCCTATCCGGTGCGGACTATGGAGATAAGCTGAAGGAATACTTCCGTTCTTACCCGAATCGTGGTTACGGTTTGAGCTTCCGCGAGTGGGCGCCATCAGACAGTAAATCTCCCGGATACAGTATGGGCAATGGCTCTGCCATGCGGGTGAGTCCAGTTGGCTTCGCATTCGATACGCTTGACCACGTTCTTGAGGAGGCGAAGCGAAGCGCGGAGCCGAGTCACAGTCATCCGGAGGGCATCAAGGGGGCGCAAGCCACAGCATCCGCTATATATCTGACGCGAACAGGAGCCACCAAGCAGGAGATCAAAACATACATCGAACAGCACTTCGGCTATGCACTCGATGAACCGCTCGATTCAATCCGGAAGTGGTACCGGTTTGACGTGACCTGCCCCGGATCGGTTCCGCAGGCGATCCGCGCATTCCTGGAGTCATGCGACTTCGAGGACGCCATCCGCAAGGCCATATCCATAGGCGGCGACAGCGACACTATCGCCTGTATCACCGGCGGCATCGCGCAAGCCTTTTACGGAAGTGTTCCACAGGAGATCATCGCCGGCACACTCGCAAGGCTCGACGACCGCCTTAGGAACGTAACACTGCAATTCATGCGAACCTTTCTATCCTACCAGTAGACAATACTCCGCCACGTTTTCGGTGTTACTTGCCTTCTGTCTTGAACAAGATGTTCTTGAGCTTGGCCTTTGCGGCAGCATCAACTTTTGCGGAGTTTACCACGGCGGTCGTGAGGTCCTCAGCGGTTGTGGGGTCGAGAGTCAGCTTCATTTTGTCCACTTCACCAAGGAATTCAGGATCACTCATCGTTTTCACAAAGGCTGTGCGCAATGTCTCGACACGCTCTTTCGGCGTCCCGGGTGGGACGGCAAATGGCCTCGAGTAGTCGTTCCCGTAGTGGATCACTATCACCACAGCTATCAAAGATTTTCTCATACTATGTCCCTCCTGTTGACGCACCGCCCGCAGATTAAAGGACCCGTGATTGCTTTGATCGACCCTAGCACGCGAGTGGACAGGGGTCAAGAAAGTTCATAGCGAGACGGAGCAGGCTACGCCAACTGAATTTGCGCTTTACACCCTCCCGGTAGTATGCAATCATTGTTTGGATAATAAACTCTATCTGTACAGACGGCGTTAACTACCCGCTTTTCACGTGACAGCATACGCCAGTACTGCAAACAGTAGTAAGGATGGAGTTCTGGCGCCAGACACCAGGGAGGAGTTATGAGAAAAGGGCTTCTGTTCGGTACGATCTTGGCAGCGGGTATCCTGTTGATCCATGCAATCAATGCACCGGCGGCTCAAAGGCTTATCTCTTTCATGAGCCCTCCGGCAGGCGGAGGAGCGTATGTCTTTGTTGCAGGCACGATCAATGTATCGAACAAATATATGACGGGCGATGTAAAGTTCGTGCACGAAGCAACTACCGGCACCATGGAGATGGTAAGGAGGCTCATGCTGGCTTTCGGCCAGAAAAAAGAGGCATTCGCTGACTTCGGCACACCGGACGCATGGAACGCATACAAAGGTGAGGCAGACTACAAGGGCAAACCCTTTACGGATCTGCGTGCCATAGTCTTCAACCAGAACACGGATGTCTATCTGGTGGTGCCTGCCACTTCACCGATCAAGAGTTACGCGGATGTGAAAGGTAAGCGCATCGGCATGGGCGGTGCAGGCAGTTCTCCGGCAAATTGCGGACATTTGCTGCTCGATTATTACGGCGTGCACAAGAAGGATTTCAAGCCGTACTATTATGTGTATAAAGAATCGATAGAAGGGCTCGGTGACGGCTCACTCGACGGAGCATTTTTTGCCGGCGGGTACCCCATGGCCAGCTACATGGAACTGTCCACCACCAAGAACGTACGGATCGTGCCCGTGGATGAGGGCATCGCAAAGAAGATCATTGCAGAGCACCCCGGCCACTACACGACTCTGGTCAAAGCTAAATCGTATCGGGGCATTGACCAGGATACATTGATCATGGGATGGACCGGAGCCCTGTGGACGCACAGCCTGACGAATCCTGACCTGGTCTATGCGTTCATCAAAAACTTATTCGACCACAAAGAAGAATACTTCCAAATCCATCAGGAGACCAGAGTGCTCAGTCTTGAGAATGCGACAAAGGGCATCTTTGTGCCCTTTCATCCGGGAGCCGAGAAATACCTGAGAGAGGTCGGGGCAATTAAGTAGCCGTCAGATTAGCGCAACCATTGGAGCAAATGAGAAAAGGCATAGCCGGTCCAACTCGGGTTTCTCGGCCCGCAACGGCGAGGGGCTATAGCAAGTACATCACAAGGAGGTCAGGGTTATGGAAAAGAAACTGAGTCGACGGGAGTTTTTGAAAGCATCAGCAGCAACGGGTGCGATCTTGTGTATGACCCCGGCTCTGGCTTCAGCCCAGGAAGCAAAGTCGCTGGAGCTTTTGAAACCTCAAGCGGGCAGTGGTAACTCTCTGATGCAGTTATTGTGGAAGAGGAGTTCTTCACGACAATTCGGCCCCGAACCAGTGCCCGTAGGGGTTCTTTCAAATCTCCTGTGGGCCGGCTTCGGGATTAATCGCCCTGACGGAAGGCGCACCGCCCCTTCCGCACACAACTGCCAGGATATCGATATCTACGTCATTCTTCGTGAGGGCCTCTACCTCTATGACGCGAAGGCAAATCAACTTAAGCTGGTACTGGCAGAAGACCTGCGCGGGCTCGCTGGAACTCAGCCCTATGTCAAAGAGGCCCCCGTGAATCTCATCTATGTGTCTGATTACGCGAGGATGGCCGATAAAATGCCGGCAGACGAAAAAGCCCTTTTCCCTGTTCTCTCCGGTATCCACACCGGGGTCATTGCGGAGAATGTCTGCCTCTATTGCGCCTCCGAAGGACTGGCGACCGTGGTTCGGGTAATGATCGATATACCGGCGCTCTCAAAGGCCATGAAGCTGCGGCCCGATCAGAAGATTACCCTGGCGCAGTCGGTGGGATACCCCAGGAAGACAGCATAGTAACGTCTGCAGGAGATGCCGCAGGGGCAACTGCCGCATCTCCTCTTCCTCTCAACATTCTTATCGGTAATCGCGGGCCTCAGGAGGTATCGAGGCCCTTCCCATGTAACCTTTCCAGGTTTCCGCCCGACTTTAACTTCTGATGGCAAGGCTTCCGGTTAGGGGCAGAGTGCATTTTTTCATCAACTGACCTGATGGTTGCCATCCGGACTCTTGGGCAAGATTATGCCATTCAAGCGGAGCGACAGGATGGACACGACCGGAATGTACCTTTGTGGCATTGGACAGTTGGCCGACAAGCTCGCTAAGGAAATCGCTGCTGTGCCATATGAGAAATTTGCTGAAGACACCGAGAAGATCGAATCGGTACTGGTGAGGCTTGCGATCATGAAGGAGGGGTGGACCTGGCTGCCCGGCGAGATACAACAAGAACTCACCGCGATCGACTGGTCTGCGGTTGCAGGCAAATGGGACTGGCAGTCCCGCAAACACGTGGATATCGATGTAAGGCAGCTCTGGGAGACGATCATGTGGAAGCTTCCTGAGATGAGCAGAAAGGTAGGAGAACTGTTAAGAAGGCAAGAGTGAAAAAGGAGGTGCACGATAGTCATCCGGAGCTTTCGCACATGCACTCGCGGTTATGCCATGATCTGACGTGCATTCTCCGACAAATTTGTATGTCGATGGTCGCCTTTTTCGACAGTTTTGTTTGTCGTGCTCAAGGGGTTCTCACTGGTTACTTTGAATTTGCAAGCGTTACGGCGCATGTACTGCTTCGGCACGGGCATTGCTTGAGCGCGAAGAGCGGGAAGTGCCTCATGGACGGGTCGACTGTTATAAAGCTGGTCGCAGTTATTCTATCGGTGTTGTTGCTTTCGGTAGCGACGTGCAGTGCGGCCGATATATCCTTCCCCGATGATTCAAACCAGACATGCCAGGACGATGCAAACTCGTTCGCCCTGATCGGAGATCACGCCCTCCCCCCTCCCGGTGGGGCTGAGGCGTATCCTTCCTACGAAGAACAAGAAACCTTTCACCAGCACTTACTTATCTTCCGTCACACATACCGGGGACCTCCACTCGTCTGACCACGGTGCTTCCATGAGGCGCGATCGGACGTCGGCAGTACGCCGAGATTCGCCGGTCCCTGGCAACCCAGGGGGAGGCACGCCACCACGTACTGCCGATCAACACAAGGGAGGTGTGTATGGACACTGACATTGCCGAAAAGGGGCAGCCCCTGGAACGAATGGCGACAGTTCGCCAGAAAGGTAGTCCTCGGTCAGAGATCCTCTTCTTTGAAATGAGCAGGCCGGTGGAATCGCCCGAGATGTTGAGGAGTTGGGTAGAGTGGTTCCAAAGGTTGCATATTCCGTGTGCCATCGCAAGAACGCAAGAAGGATACACCCTCTGGCGCAAGGGCAGGGAAGCGGGACGAAGAAGATCGAAGATTCCATCGGTGAACGCAAAATTTATCTATTTGTCTGGCTTGACGCCAAGGGAACTGATCCGTCTCAAAGAAATAGATCGCGATCAAGATCACGAGGGTTATTCTCAACCATCCGAGGGTTTTGAGGATCTACCTGCTTCTCCCTACGAGGAGCCGCAGGAGGGACTGACTCCTGACGCCTCGGCCCTATTTGTCCCAGTGGCAAGGAGTAAACAGAACAAAAGGCTATTGTAGAGCAGAAAGCCGTTAATGAAAACAAGGAGGTCATCAATGAAAAGCATTATTGGCGCAATACTGGCTGTAATGATAATCGTCAGTGCAGCTTCCGCAGGTGAGTTTGGTCCGCCGGAGCCAACAGCTGCTCCCGGCAAATTCTCACTCGGAGTAGGCTACTGGTTCGACCAGCCCAATATGAAGCTGGACAGCAACCATCTCCTCGGCACCATGACGTCTAAATCGAATCAGTACTACCTGCAGGGAACCTATACGTTCTTGAAGAACTGGGAGGTCTATGGCAGGTTCGGCGCAGCTGATCAGAAGCTTGATACCGATACCCGAAACTATAGCGATAGCGCCGAGCCTTACGGGACCCTCGGTTTCAAAGGTCTGGCTTACCAGTATAAGAATTTCGGCATAGGGCCCTTTGTGCAGGGGAGCTGGTACGGCGACCACACGGGTGTCATGAAGAATCAGTGGGACGTGAACCTGGGCATCTCAGCCCAGTACAAGGTGCCGGTGGGCGGCTGTGCTCTGACGGTCTACGGCGG
>DATKNH010000022.1 GCA_035541455.1 Syntrophorhabdales bacterium | reverse complement strand
TTGGTCTCCAGCCAGATACGCTGCACTTCCGGTTCCTTGACTTCTATCAGTTCAACCGGGATGCCCCGCTTGAGGACGTCGGGCACAACCTTCCGGTATGCTTCAATGTCTGCTGTTGCCGCACCGTAAATGGCGCCCATGAGAATCCCCGGCACATTGATCGCGCGCCGATGAAAGAGATCTGTCGTCAATTCCACCCGCACGCGGGTGATCTCACCCTTGACGAGCTCGCGGCAAACCCGCCCCATGTTTGTGGGCGATCCCACAGCCATGCTGCTGCCTCCGAATACCACCTCACCGAGCGTCCTCGTCACAGGTGGGGCCTGCGCCACCAGGGCACGCATTTCTTTTCTGGCTTCCTCCACAACAGCGGCTCTTTCGCCTGCCTCCTTACGGAGTATTTCCTCCGGGACAAGCTTCTCCACATTCTCATCCTTCTCGAAGAAGGGGCGTAAATACCTGATGTTGATCGGCGTAATGGCAGGGGCTGCCTCCTTGTGGATACGCGCTGCCATGGCGATCATCACATCCACGTCAACAGGCATAGGAAGCGTCGTCTTCAACACAATATTGGAAGCCTGGTTACCCAGGAGAATTGCGCCGCTGATGTGAAGGGCGCACAGACCGGGAACCATTACGCGTGGTGTGCAGGGCACAGCAATGGTCGGTGACAGCGCAAGCACGATGGCTTTGCCCACCTGCGATGGTGTTCCCCCTCGCAATTCCGTGAGAACTGCGGCTGTAACAGCAGCGCCGGCTCCCAGTCCTTCCATGTTACAGCCTGTTGTCTCCTTGCCTACCCTGAAGATACCGCCGATCTTGAGCATGAGCGCGGTCATCTGAGCGAGACGCTCCCACTGGTACGGCTCTTCAGACAGTGCCCGCAGGAGACCGGTATACGGGCATGAGTCACCGGTGCCTGCACATGGCTGCAGGCCCACTTCATGATTCCCTACCTCTGTCGCCAGCGTATACGTCATCGCCCGGTTGACCAGCTGGTCCTCAATGAGTGCGGCTCCACGCCGATTTTCGCGGGCAAGATCAGACGCGACCCGTCCCAGCAGAAAGCTCTTGCCCTCGCCCAACCCGAGTTCACACGCTTCCAGGTTGTGTCGGAACGCGTCCATGACCGCATTGAGCACTGCTTCGTAGCTCTGGCCTTCCTGCGCCATAGCCTGGGCCACGATGAGATGGCTCAACAGTGCGCCCTTTTCTTCGGCCATTGCGATCAGCTCAGTAAGCGTATAGGGTTTCTTCGAATCGGAGTTGAAGAGCTCCGATAGTTTCTCTATGCTCTCCTTCTCCGCAACTCCAGTCATGCGTCTCTCCACAATTCTTTTGATTGCTGCTGTTCCTATTTTTTGCTGAGCATCTGCTCGTAGTTGTATTTGGTATCTACTTCCACGATATCCATTCCCGCAAGAATATCAGCCTTCATCTGTTCTTCTTTCTCCAGGATCTTCTCCGCCGCGCTTACCACCTCTTCCAGTTTCTCTGCAGGGATCACCACAATGCCGTTGACATCCCCGACGAGGATGTCGCCAGGCCTGACCTGAACATCGCCAAGGCGGATAGGGCAGTTGAAATCCTCCTGCATGATCCTCCCCCTGGCGGTTATGGGAACAATCGCGCGGGCGAATACAGGAAATCCGATCTCCTGGCAGAAATCGACATCCCTGGCTGCTCCGTCGACGAAGACAGCCGAAACACCTTTCTGCTGCGCGGCACAGGAAAGAATTTCCCCCCAGCAGTTGTTGTACGTGTCTCCTCGATTGTCAATCGCAATGACGTCACCGCGGCTCGCGGAGGCGATGGCATCGATGCCCAGATGCCTTTTTGACTTCACCATGCCGGCCGCTGTCATCTTGATCGTCTTTGCCCGACCAACGACTTTCGGCATACCAAAGAGGGGCCTGATGCCGATAACGGCCCCTCTGAATCCGACCTGGTCAAGGGCGTCTGAAAGGTTCGTCGTCGAAAGTTTTTCCAACCGTTTCCGGTAATCCCGATCGAATGCTTCAGTATCCATAGTCCTCACTTTTTCAATTTACGTAAGTATTGCCTGCTGCTTTAGGTCTCGCCCGATGGCGCATCTCACTTTGTGAATAGATGAGGCGCGTAGGACGGGCAGACTTCTGCGCACATGCCGCACACGTCGCATGCCTGCGGGTTGATAACCGCCCCTGCTTTCGTCAGCGCGATCGCATCATAGAAACAGCTCCGCAGACAAACACCGCACTTGGTGCATTTTGTGGTATCGATCACCATGCCGATGTTGGTCGGTTTCCTGGGCACGTCAGCGGTCTTGAGCATGTTGGGAAGGGCCAGCCCCCGTATGTCAGCAAGGCTGTTGTAACCCTTGCCTTCCATCCACGCGGCCATGCTGTCCTGCCATTTCTGGCTCACTTTGTATCCCTGCAGCATGATGCCTGCGCCAGACTGCACGAGCGTAGCGCCGACCATCTGATAGCGGATGATGTCCTGCCAGTCCCAGGTTCCAAGGCCTGCAATAATGGGAATCTTCAGCTCTTTCGCTGCAGCGCCGACAAGCTTCAGGCCATAGCCGAGAAGATACGGTCCACCCCAGCCGCCGATTGCGCCGAAGGGATATGGTTTCGCAGTCTCGATATCGATGATGGTACCGGAAAGCCGCGCCGACATATTGACTGCGTTGGCACCAGCCTGTTCCACCTGTTTTGCGATAGTAACCGGATCATTCGTCTGCGGCGTGATCTTCACGCTGAAGGGCTTCTTGAGCACTTCTTTACACGCCTTTACGAACTGGAAGGTGAGGTCGACAGCACCCGCACCCATGCAGACACCCATATCAGCCGCAAAGGGACAGGAGTTGTTGAGCTCCACCCAGTCAGCCTTGGTTTCGTTCACCATCTTGCACATGGTGAGCCACTCATCCATGCTGGAGCCGGAAAGGCTGGCCATGACGACTCCGGAGTCCCCGATCAGATCTTTGGCCTCGTTGATGTCCTTCATATAGGTCGGATAATCGAAGCTGGAGCACTCCTCCAGAGAGCGCAGCGTAAAAGAATGGGGCAACTTCTCCGGGTATCCTGGATATTCCCTGTAGTCCAGGAGCTTGAAACGGGGCCTCGGGAACTGTCTGCCCAGTTTGCCTGCCTCTCCGAAGAGCGACTTGGCGATAACCGCACCCGCACCGCCGTCAATGCCTTTCTTCATGCCCTTCGCATTCATAGTCGGTGTGGCAGAAGCCACAACAATGGGGTTCTTGAACTTAACGCCTGCAATTTCAACTGAAAGGTCGACCATACTGAAACTCCTCCTTCACTTTTTTTTAACTGCTCTCTTCTCTATCCCCTTTCGGGGCTCCCTGATAGGGAGCTTCTTCTCTTCGAGCGCCCTCTGGATCTCGCGTATGTGTTGCAGCATCAGATGCTGGGCTTTGGCCGAATCTCGTTCCTTGAATGCCTCATACAACAATTCATGAAAACGAAGCGTACTTTCCACCGGTCTTGCAGAGAGCACAAATGTAGACGAGATGTTGTTCTCCATCACGTCCATCATGGAATCAATCATGAACTGGATTACCGGATTCTCCGATGCATGCGCTATGATGCGGTGAAATTCCAGCTCCAGGAGGCGTGCGTCGTTGGGATTCTTACGCTTCAGGCACTCGCGCGTCTCTTCTATGTTCTGTCTCAGCTGTTCAAGGATCTCATCTGTGACCCTTTCCGCGGCGAGACCGGCAGTCGGCGGTTCGGTGGCAACCCTCGCCTCGGTGAGATCGGAGATTTTTATATTCCCCAGTAAGAACATATCCTGCAGTAAATTGTGGCCCGACTTGATCGTGGGGTCTACGACGTAGGCACCGCCCTGAATCCCCCTCCTGATCTCAAGAATCCCAGGGTATTCCAGCGCCTTCAGAGCCTCGCGTACCGTTACGCGACTGCACTGAAACTGCTCCATCAGCTGGCGCTCTGACGGCAGTTTCTCGCCCGGCTTGATCTTTTTTTCGAAGATCGCCGATTTGATCTGCTGCATTATGGCGTTTGAGATGCGATCTGTACGTACCGACTTGAACATATCTGTATGGGGCTCGCGTCGCCCCCTCCACCGGCAAAGCCGTCGGAGCCTCCCCCTCTCGCTCGCCGTGCTCGCTCGATGGATTCCAACATGCCGGAATCCATTCCTCATCGCCCATATCCTGACGGTTGGGCTTTTGGTTATACTTTATATATCTAAATGTTAGTCCATTTGTCAACAAGAAAGCGAGCGCTCCGTAATAACCACCCGTCACCCGGGTGTTCATTACCCTCGCCTTATGTTCTCTGCCAGGAACGCTATCTTCGCGGTATCTTCCACAAGGTCGGCAACATAGAAGGCAGTTGCAAGGGCAGGCCCCAGCGCCAGTACTCCGTGCTCTTTCATCAGCAGTGCCTTGGCGTGAGGATAGCGGGAAATCCCTTCATCGACGAAATTACAGAGTTCCTTGGAGCCCGGGTCCGCGCAGCCGATGCAGGGGACTTCCTGGAGGATTATGCGACTATTGATCGTCACAAGGGGAAGCGGCCTCTCTTTCATTGAATACGCTGTCGCATAGGGAGGGTGCACATGAAAAACCGCGCCTATATCCGGGCGAAGCATGTAGGCAACAAGATGCAAACCTGTTTCCTTTGAGGGCGTCATGTCATGACGACTCTCAAGTACACTTCCGTCGATGTGCAGAAGGAGACTGAACTCAGGTTCGACATCACATAGAGCCACGTTTGTTGGGGTGATCAGCACCTGGTCTGTTCCCGGTATCCTGACGCTGATATTGCCCCCTGTCCCGCTTACAAGACCCCGGTGAAACGTGCGCTTTGAGAACTCAGCCAGTTCTTTTCTCAGGCGCATCAGGGTCTTTTCAATGCTCATAGCCCCTCTCCTCACCCCGAAAATCAGGCTTTTCTAAATTCTCATTAAGGTTCTATATTGTCAACAGATTCTTTCATCTCTCGTGCCGAAGGAACATCAACTGTTATCAAAAGGATGTTGGCAGCCTGAGGAACCAGTGATTTACAGCACGGTCTCGCGAATGACTTCTTCCATCGTGGTTATGCCGGCCTTGATCTTGAGCAAACCGCTTTGCCGCAGGGTGATCATGCCTTCCTCGATGGCTTTTCTCTTCAAATCCACCAGGGTGCAGCCTTCAAGTATGAGCTGGCGCAGCGTGTCGGTCATGGGCATGACCTCGTACAGGCCTATCCGCCCTTTGTACCCCGTGTGGCTGCATTTGTCACACCCTTTCCCCACGTACGCTTTCACGCAGTCGACCTCACCTTCCGGAAAACCGATGTTAACCAGTGCCTTGCGGGGAATGTCCACCTCTTCCTTGCAATCCTGACAGATTCTGCGCACGAGGCGCTGCCCTGCAATGAGAATCACAGAACTCGTGACCAGCAGAGGCTCTATACCCATATTCACAAGACGGGTGACCGCAGAGGGTGCGTCATTGGTATGGAGTGTGGACAGGACCAGGTGTCCTGTGAGCGATGCCTTGACCGCGATCTCGGCTGTTTCCATGTCCCGGATCTCTCCCACGAGGATAATGTTTGGATCCTGCCTCAAGAAAGAGCGCAGCGCTGATGCGAACGTCAGCCCTATGGTCTCATGCATCTGAACCTGGTTGATTCCCGGAAGATTGAACTCTATAGGATCTTCGGCTGTTATTATGTTGACCTCTGGCGTATTGATCCTGTTTATGGCGCTGTAGAGCGTGCTCGTCTTTCCTGAACCGGTAGGGCCCGTCACGAGCACCATGCCCCAAGGCTTGAAGATCGCCTCCTCGAATCGCACCAGGCCTTCCGGTTCGAATCCGAGGCGATGCATATCGAGCATGAGGTTGTCCTTGTCAAGGAGCCGCAGCACGACTTTCTCGCCGAAGAGCGTCGGCAGAACTGATACGCGAAGATCGAGCGTCTTCGTCGCATTGTCCAGTTTCATCTGTATTTTTATGCGACCGTCCTGAGGCAGACGTTTCTCTGCTATATCGAGCCTGGAAAGCACCTTGATTCTGGATACCACGGCCTCTTTATATTTCATGGGGAGCTTGATGATGTCATAAAGAACGCCATCCACGCGCATGCGCACCCTGAACTCGGTCTCGTAGGGCTCTACATGAATATCACTGGCATTCTTCCGCGCCGCTTCCGCTATCATCAGGTTTACTATATTTACGACAGGAGGCTGCTTGGCATCAGCTTCGAGGCTGGCAACGTCCATCTTATCGTCGTCTTCAACGATCTGCAAAGACGACGCTTCCTGGATGACCCCCATGTCCTCTATTACTTTCCTGAGGCCCGTTTGGGAACCGCCATAGTACCTCTCAATTGCCCTTGCAATTGCCGATTCCTTGGCGATGACCGGTTCCACATGGTAGCCGGTAAAGAACTTTATGTCGCTTATCGTGTTGACGCTGGTTGGGTCTGCCATGGCAATGGTCAGCGTGGTACGCTTTTTCATCACCGGCATGATGTGATACCTTCGCGCGTAATGGGAAGGTATGATCTTGACGACGCTCTCTTCTATTTCCGTCGATTCGAGCTCGATGAGCGGTACGTTAAACTTTCTTGAGAGGGCTTCCAGGATGTCGTCCTCGGTCAGAACGCCCATCTGTACCAGCACCTCGCCCAGTTTGCCTCCCAGTTGTCTCTGCACTTTGAGCGCATCATCCAGCTGGCGCTGGGTGATCATAGACATCCTGACGAGCAGTTCCCCGAGGAGCGGTCCTGAAAGCGACACTATGCGTTCCTGGCTACAGGTGTTGACTCACTCTTAGACTATCGGCTGTTTTTAAGCAAACCTTAAGGAGCGACCATATGGTGAAATCAGCCCTATTTTCTGCTCAGGTCCCCTTTACAGACCGCCAGTGCTGTACTAACTTTACACTAACCTCAAGGGCGTAGGTAGGCGTCCGTAACCGGAAGAAAATACTGGGAAGTCAGCCGCCCGTGTGACCATAGTACATGGCCGTTTCTCAGGGGCACAGCCAGTGTCTGGCCTACGCAACGACGTTCATCATACAGGAGGCAACCATGATGAGAAGACTAGCACCCGATGAACTCTTTCGCCGCTGTGACACGGATCAGTTCACCTTTTCTACCACGGAGGACATAGCCGGTCTGGAAGGGACCATAGGGCAGGAAAAAGCCTTGCGGTCTCTCGATTTCGGGTTGGAAGTGGCGAGCAAGGGATTCAATATTTTTGCCCTTGGAGAGTCGGGCACTGGCAAAACGACTACGGTTAAAACGTTGCTCTCCGGGAAGGCAGCTGAGGAGGAGGTGCCTCCTGACTGGTGCTATGTGTACAACTTCAGGAACCCTGATGCCGCCATAGCAATTGCCATGCGACCCGGACAGGGAAAAGTCTTTTCTAAAGACATGGAGGATTTTCTCAAAGCACTCAAGATTGATATCCCCAAAGCCTTTGAATCAAAGGAGTACGAAAAACAAAGGAGCCACATCGTCGAGGAATTCCAGCAGAAACAGAATGAGTTATTCTCCAAGCTGGACGATGAGGCACACAAGCAGGGGTTCACCGTACGGCGTGGCATGTCAGGCGTCATGCTGCTTCCCCTGAAGGAAGACGGGGAACCGCTCACCCCGGAGGAGTTCGGCAAGCTGGAGGAAAAGAAAAAGAAAGAACTGGAGAAGACAGGCAGGATTTTCCAGGAGCGTCTTAACGAAGTCTTCAGAGCTATGCGCGAAACTGAAAAGTTTGTACAGGACATGCTTGCGAAGCTGGAACGTGCCATCGCCTTCGATGCTGTTAACCCCCTGACAGAGAACCTCAAATCTCGCTACAAAGACTACGATAAGATCGCGGCCTACCTGGACGACACCAGAGAGGATGTCCTCTCCCACCTGGAAGATTTCCGTCCTCAGGAAGAACAGGCCTCTCCCATGCCCTTTCTCAAGATGCCCAAACAGGAAGCTTCCCTTACCAGGTTCAGCGTGAACGTAATCGTGGACAACTCCACAACAAACGGCGCTCCGGTGGTGTTCGAGAGCAACCCGACCTACCTCAATCTCTTCGGAAGAATAGAGTACAAGATTCTCTACGGCATGGCGCTTACCGACTTTACGATGATTCGCGCAGGATCGGTCCATAAAGCAAACGGCGGCTATCTCGTGGTCGACGCCCTCGATTTGCTCAGGAACCCGTTTTCCTATGATGCCTTGAAAAGGGCCATAAAGCATGAAGAGATAAAAGTAGAAGATATTCTCGAGCAGTACAGGCTCATGAGCACCGCCAGCCTGAAACCTGAGGCGATCCCCCTCGACGTGAAAGTAATTCTCGTCGGGAATCCGTTTCTTTACTACCTGCTCTCCAGCATGGACCCCGACTACAACGAGCTCTTCAAGGTTAAAGCAGACTTCGATAACAGGATGGACCGCACCCCTGAGAACATGCAGAAATATGCGGCCTTCGTGGCCAGTTGCCAAAAGGCGGAGAAGCTTCTTCCTTTTGATCGTAGCGGCGTTGCGAGGATCATTGAGCACGGATCGCGCCTCGCCGACCACCAGGAGAAGCTCTCGGTGCGCTTCAATGCCATAGCGGATCTCATGCGTGAAGCCCATTACTGGGCAAAAAAGGACGGCGTTAGTTTTGTCAGTTCATCTCACGTCGAGCAAGCGATCAGAGAAAAAATTTACAGAGTGAACAGGATCGAGGAGCGTCTCAGTGAAGCCACGCTGGAAGACGTGCTGATAGTCAACACAGAAGGGGCGAAGATAGGCCAGGTGAACGGTCTTGCCGTGCTCGACCAGGGAGACTATAGTTTTGGCAGGCCTTCACGTATATCGGCCCGCACGTATGTCGGCAAGGCAGGTATCGTCAACATAGAGCGCGAGACGAAGATGAGCGGCAGGATACATGAAAAAGCCATTTTCATCATTGCGAGCTATCTCGGTGCAAAATATGCGTCACAGAAACCGATCAGCCTGTCAGCATCAATCACCTTCGAACAACTCTATGATATGGTCGAGGGCGACAGCGCAACCTGTGCAGAGATGTACGCCCTCCTTTCCAGTATAGCGGGTGTACCCCTCAAACAGCAGTATGCAGTGACCGGGTCAATGGATCAGAATGGGGATGTGCAGCCGATAGGGGGCGTCAACCAGAAGGTGGAAGGATTCTTCGATCTCTGCAAGGCCCGGGGTCTGGACGGAAGCCACGGAGTCATCATACCCAGCAGGAACGTGAAGAACCTGATGCTCAAGCAGGAGATCGTGGACGCGGTAACGGAAGGCAAGTTTACCATCCATGCCATTGAAAGGATGGAGGACGGTCTTGAAATCCTCACAGGTATGCAGGCCGGCGTCATGGGAGAGGACCAGACTTATCCGGAGAACAGCGTCAATCAGCTTGTCATGAAAAGACTCACAGAAATCGCTGAGGCGCTGGAAAAGAAGAAGGAAGAGAACGGAGGGTCACAGCTTACCCCGAAGTCAGAGAAACCGGAGTGAAATGCAAGTAGGATGATGGGCGGTGACTACGAACCGCCCTTCAATTCCGGGGCGATAGTCTCAGGACCGTTC
Source organism: Syntrophorhabdales bacterium (assembly GCA_035541455.1). NCBI lineage: Bacteria > Pseudomonadati > Thermodesulfobacteriota > Syntrophorhabdia > Syntrophorhabdales > Syntrophorhabdales bacterium. Next base: position 1,477 of record DATKNH010000022.1, on the reverse strand, counting down.
AGCCGCTACACAACGATGATGCAGTTCTCACAGCCGTAGTCATTGGGCCGGCGCTCCAATGCCATAGGGTCATCCCACCACACGCCGTCGACCACGAAACGATATTCATGTTCACCCGGCTCCAGCAAGAGCGTACACGTCCACGTTCCCTCGCCGGTCGGCATCAGCGCATCCGCAACAGGGTCCCAGTCGTTAAAACATCCCGCAATGAACACCTGTTGGGCTTCGGGGGCCTTGAGCGTGAAGGTTGTCTTTTTCTTGGCTGGCTTTGCACCTGCCTTTTTCACTGCCGGTTTTCCCGACGCACTGGTCTTGGTTCCTCCCACGGAAGCCTTCTTCCCCGCAGCTTTTCCCGAGGCTTTGGTCTTTGTGCTCTTCTCAGCCATCTGTCACCCCCTGTGGTCGATCAGTTCACAGGGCTCTTCGCCCTTGGATAGTATACCATATGATGCATAAAGAATAGGTTTCAGTCCGCGGGTTGTCAATAGCCGGCGCTTCTTGTGCAATTGACAGAATTAAGGTTTAATACTTACTAGTACGGCGATGGACCAAAAATCCACAAAGGAATCCCGGTGAAAGCAACCTACGAAAAACGCCTGGTGTGGACGATTGTAGTTACACTGATCATCCTCGTGGGCGAGGTAGTCGGCGGCATCCTCAGCAACAGCCTTGCCCTCTTAAGCGATGCGGGTCATGTTGTCACAGATGTCTTTGCGCTCGCCCTCAGCCTCATCGCCATGAGATTGTCCCGCCGTCCGTCTGATTATCGTGCGACTTACGGCTACCAGAGAATCGGCATCCTGGCAGCATTGTTGAACGGCTGCAGCCTTGTCGTTATCTCGATCTTTATTTTTCTCGAGACCTACCACCGGCTCCTCACGCCTCCGGAGGTCGATTCCAACCTGATGCTCTTTATAGCGGTACTGGGCCTGGTCGGTAACCTGGTCATGGCGTGGATCCTGGGTCACAAGCATACCGATCTCAATGTGAAGAGCGCTTTTCTTCACGTTCTCGGAGATACGATCTCTTCTGGCGGCGTCATCATCGCGTCACTTGTCATCATGTTCACGGGGTGGCAGCTGGCCGACCCGATAACCAGCGGTGTCGTCGGTGTGGTAATCATCTTCGGCGGAGGGCGCGTCATCAAGGAGGCACTCTGGGTTTTCCTGGAACTGAGCCCGCTCGATTTGCACGCCGGAGAGATTTCAGCCATCCTCTGTGGAATGGCTGACGTCATGGGCGTTCACGATGTGCACGTCTGGTCTATAGGTCACGGCATTCCTGCCTTCTCAGCCCACGTGCTGATTAACGACCGCAAAATAAGTGAAACCGACACCGTCAGAAAAAACATCGAAGAAAAGCTGGCTGACCTCGGCATCAAGCACACTGTTCTGCAGATGGAGTGCGCCGAGTGTGAAAAAGACGCCCTGTATTGCCAGATAGCGGCGGGCGAAGAACCGGAACATCACCACCATTA
>DATKNH010000021.1 GCA_035541455.1 Syntrophorhabdales bacterium | reverse complement strand
GATTGGCGGCTGGCGGAGGCGTAACGACGGGTTTCTTCTGGTTTTCCCCCTCAAGGTGCTTATCCAGATCTCTCTCCTTGATGGGTGCCACCATTCGGTCACGCCGCCTCGTCATATCATTCTCAATAAGTATGTCGGGCGCTATGCCTTCAGCCTGGATGGAACGTCCCTTGGGCGTATAATATCTGGCAGTCGTGAGCCTGACAGCAGAGCCGTCTCCCAGAGGCATGATGGTCTGGACTGAGCCTTTGCCGAACGTTTTGGTGCCCACGATTACTGCACGCTTGGAATCCTGCAGGGCGCCAGCCACAATCTCTGATCCGCTTGCACTGCCCTCATTAACGAGGACTACCAGAGGCCCCATGAAGTCATCATCTTTCTTCTTTGCAAAGTACTTGATTCTCTGGTCCGCTTTTCTTCCCTCTATATAGGTGATAAGGCCTTCGCTCATGAATTTATCGGAAACGTCCACAGCCTGGTCGAGGAGCCCTCCGGGGTCATTTCTGAGATCCAGCACAATGCCCTTGAGATTTTTTCCGCCCTCCGTTTTCCGCAATTCCTTGATCGCCTGGTCAAGATCCTTGGCAGTCTTTTCCTGAAACTGCGTTATCCTGACGTACCCTGTCTCATTGTCGAGCATCTTGTATTTGACACTCTTCACTACAATGATGTCCCGTACGACCTGATAGTCCTTGGGTGCCGTGAAACCTTCCCTCATAATAGTCAATGCCACCGGCTTACCCTTCTGGCCTCGAATAAGCTTCACTACATCAACCAGTCCCATGCCCTTGGTAGGCTTGCCATCGATCCGGATAATCTGGTCACCGGGCTTCAACCCTGCCTTGTAAGCTGGAGTGTCCTCTATCGCCGTGATTACGGTTGGAAATCCGTCTTTTATCGTGATTTCTATGCCGATGCCGCCGAATTCGCCCTTGGTTTCGGTCTGCATCTCTTTATACATATCAGGCGTTAAAAAGGAGGAGTGCGGGTCAAGCGATTCCAAAACACCCTTTATGGCTGCGTAGACGAGTTCCCGGTCCTGCGTCTTATCCACATAGTTTTTCTTGACCAGGTCTATAACGTCAGAAAAAGTTTTCAGGTATTCGTATATTTCTTTATTTTCTGCACCTCTGGCCGGCTTCTTGTCTTGGGCACCGACTACGAACCCGAGAAAGAATACGCCGACTAAGAGGATGATTACCGAAAACTTTAGTTTCGTTCGCATGCACAGCCTCCTTGGTATCTGGTGATAATACTATAATTTTATGCAACTTTCAATCCATACCGGGCCATGATACTATTATCGGATGAAGACCGTTTTTCTTGCCATGAGCGGTGGGCTCGACAGTTCCTTTTCAGCTTACCTCCTGAAGCAACAGGGATACAGGGTCATCGGGGTTACATTTGCCCTGCTCCCGAAAACAGTGACTAACGTGCGGAATCCCAAGGCATGTTGCTCCATTGAGACAACAAACAGGGCCCGAAAAGTCGCCGACGACCTGTCGATCCCCCATTATGTGATAAATCTGCGGCAGGAATTCGAGGAATCGGTGATGGGGAAATTTATAACTGAGTACCGCTCCGGGAGGACTCCCAATCCTTGCATACTCTGCAATCAGCACATAAAGTTCTCGCGTTTCATGGGGATGGCATTGGCGCTGGGAGCTGATGCTGTAGCCACAGGACACTACGCGGCCATCGAACAGTCGAATGCGGGCTGGCTCCTCAAGAAAGGAAAGGACAGAGCAAAGGACCAGTCCTATTTCCTCTACCCCATCGAACGACACCGGCTGGCCTCACTCCTTTTTCCCTTGTCCGGCTGGACAAAAAAAGAAGTCCGTCTGAGTATGACCGGTTCGGCGATAGACCCCACGAAGACAAGGGAAAGCCAGGATATCTGCTTTATTCCGGAGAGTGACTACAGAGGCTTCATGAGCAGCTATGTCTCTCTTAAGAAAGGCAGCATATTCTTCACCGACGGCAGGCGACTGGGCTTTCATGAGGGGATTCACCTGTATACCGTAGGTCAGCGCCGAGGGCTGAATATCCCTTTTACAGAGCCCCTGTACGTAGTGGAAATAAGAGCCGAAGACAATTCGCTTATCGTGGGGACAAAAGAACATTTACGCCGAAGCTCTCTCGAGGCGGACCAGGTGAATATGCTCACCGATATTCCTTCCGGCAGGGCGCATGCGAAAGTTCGCTATCGCCAGAACGAGGAGCCCTGTACGTACAGGCTGAGCAAGGGCCGACTCGAAGTTACGTTCGATAACGCTGTTTCAGCTATAACACCCGGCCAGTCTGTGGTATTATACGAGGGTGATACGGTGCTTGGAGGCGGAACTATTATTCAAGCGCACTAGAAATTCTTTGACTTTAAAAAAATTATACTAGAATGAGGCAGGGAGGAGCGAGCATGGGACTCTACATCATGATAAGCAATCTGACAGACGAGGGCAGAAAGACCATAAAAAAGAATCCCGAAAGGATTCTTGAAGTGAACAAGGAAATAGAAAGGATGGGCGCCAAGGTCCATGCCCAGTACGCGCTTCTGGGGCCCTACGACTTCGTCAACGTGATCGAGGCGCCAAATAACGAGGTTATAGCCAGAGTCTCAATGGAGCTGGGTGCGAGGGGAACAGTTCACATAACAACGCTCGCGGCCATACCTGTGCCGGAGTTTATCGAAAAGCTGAAAAAAGAGCACTGATCTTTTATCCGATCTTAGGCCTGCTCGGCGGTTCCTTTCCTGTCGGGTAGGCTCTGCCGTCGCGCACATCAATGTACTTCACGTCCTCGAGTGCTTCCAGCAGCACGTGCAGGAAGACCGAGGTAAGGACAGGCGCTATCTCTTCCCTCTCGAACTGCGTGAACCTGTCCAGCACCTCATCGGTCCTGATACCAGGCTCCGCCTCAATCTTTTCCAGCACAGCGATGCTTCGCCGGTAGAAAGGCTGCGCATATTCGCTGTCGCTCAGGTCGACGGGCTCGCACTTGAAGTGGGCAAGGATGCGATCGTCGGCACACAGAAAATGAGCGCCTTTGGATCTTCCTGTTTTTTCGTCATACCAGCAGAACGCTTCTTCCGGGTTTTCTGCCTCAGATTCCGGCGATGAGCGCAGGGGACGGAATCCCACCCCGTCGTACTTCTTCATTGCGGCATCTCTCGTGTCACGGCCGCGATACCGATAGAACGTGCTTTCACCATGCTTGTTACCGACAAGATAGGTATTCCAGATGATCGGCATCATTGACGCAAGAAGACCCGGGCATATCCTTCCGGTGAAATATACGCCATCATAAAAGAACTCGTCTCCAACCTTGTAGTTGAAATGACAGGCATGCTTCGTCTCATCCTTCTCAAACCTCATAAGTTTACACCGCACCTTGAACACCGCTCCTACCTCCTAACGTATTTGTTGCCAGCTCCTTGCTCGATCCCTCTACTATCGCACGAATCCGGGACAAGCTCAAGATGATTCTCCTGCTCCGCTCACATCAGGCCCACATTATAATCAAAAAGATATATAATAATGCCTGATGAGGCCGTGAGGCCGGTATCTTTGATCAGCAGGTATGTCTATGGGACAGACGTGAAAAGGAGAAAACGGTGAAGCCTTCAAACTCTTTCGTTGGTCCGATGCTCACTGACCTGTACGAACTCACTATGGCCTATGGGTATTGGAAAAAAGGCAAGGAAAAAGATGGGGCGGTCTTCGATCTTTTTTTCAGAAGGAACCCCTTCGGCGGTGAATTCACTATTTTTGCCGGGCTCGAAGAGGTCGTACGATCTCTCCACGCATACAAGTTTACGGACGCAGATATAAACTTCCTGCGCGAAGGCACCGTGCGCAGAAAGGAGGAATTGCAACTCGACTTTGAAGCAGGCATAAAAAATGGCTTCATCAGGAAGACCTCGGACGGATTTGAGGAACTGACTCATGACCCATGGTCCGGGGAAAAGTGGCAACCCGTACCCTATCCGGAAGAGGATATCCAGGTGGCCGGTCCCATGCATCATTGCGAGTCTGGTTTCTTTGACTGGCTCAAAAATATCGATTGCTCTGAGCTGAAAATATATGCGGTTCCGGAAGGCACCATCGTCTTCCCCCGCATTCCGCTCATACGGGTGGAGGGGCCGCTGGCTATCGCCCAGATGCAGGAAACCACGTTGCTAAACCTGACAAGCTTTCCCAGTCTGATAGCAACCAATGCGGCTCGCTTCAAGCTGGCTGCGGGTAAAGACAAAGGGCTGGTTGAATTCGGTCTCCGCAGGGCACAGGGACCGGATGGTGCTATCTCCGCTTCACGTTACAGTTACGTCGGCGGTTTTAACGGAACGAGCAACGTCCGGGCCGGTCAAATGTTCGGCCTTCCCACAAAAGGCACCATGGCACACTCGTACGTGACCGCCTTCTTCGGACTTGACGAGATCACTAACCCTCACCTCGCGGGACCCGATGGAGAGGTGCATAATTTCCTCGACCTCGTGCTCGAGTATCGCCGAAAACTGGGTTACGATCATACCAACGATGGGGAACTGGCTGCATTTATTTCGTACGCACAGGCGTTTCCCGCGAGTTTCCTTGCGCTTGTGGACACCTACAACACGCTTGCGTCCGGCGTGCCCAACTTTATATGCGTGGCTCTCGCCCTCCTCCAGATTGGCTACAACCCAATAGGCATCAGGCTTGATTCGGGCGACCTTGCCTACTTCTCAAAGGAAAGCAGAAAATTGCTTCGAAAGATAGCCAAAAGGTTTTCACTGGAATCTTTCGGTGCACTCTCCATCCTGGCAAGTAATGATATCGATGAATCGATCCTCTATTCTCTCGTCCAACAGGGGCACGAGATAGACATGTTCGGCATCGGCACTCATCTGGTGACGTGTCGGGCACAGCCCGCACTTGGCTGCGTATATAAACTCGTCGCAGTAAACGGACAACCCAGGATCAAGCTTTCTGATGAACCGGACAAGATGACGATTCCCGGCCGCAAAGAGGTTTACAGGCTCGTGGGCGACAACCGTCACCCGGTCATAGACCTGATGGTAGAAGCGGGAACAGAGCCTCCTCCAGCGGGCGAAAGGATTCTGTGCCGTCATCCGCTGAGTGAAGCGAAACGGGCGTATGTGATACCGAAGAGCGTGGTGCGCCTGCATACCTGTGTTTGGGACGGCCGTCAGGTGTTCGCCTTCCCTTCTCTTGATGCGATCCGTCAGTACGTAATCGATCAGATTTCTATGATGCGGCCGGATCACCTCAGAGCAGTGAACCCGACGCCCTACAAGGTGTCTGTGAGCGAGGAACTCTATCGATCCATGCATGAACTGTGGATGCAGGAAGCGCCTATCTCGGAAATCAGGTGATACGTTTAGTTGCCCGTGGGAATCTATTGCTTGTCGTCTTTGAGGAATAATTGATGGTATTCCGGCTCTGTCAGGTGTTTCTTGAGCATCTTGCAGATAATATCAAACACCTCGGCCAGATCCTCATCCGTCATGCGCTTGAGAAGAATCTTCATTAACGCATCATCCGAAAATTTCTGCAAATAGAGTTGGACCGTATTCTCATCGGTTGCCCGGTCCAGACCGTAGGCCACGATCCCGTCGAACGTCTCTACAAAATCATGTGAGTGCTTTGCCATGACGACACCTATTTGCTCCCTGATGTTCCATCGCTTCTTGTCTTCTTTGGTTTCCATGGTTTGAACGTGGAAATAAATATCGTAACCAGGAGTACCAGAACTTGGACCGTGCCAAACATAATATTCATACTCTCGTTGTAGAGGTAGGCCTCGTCACTCAATGATGCCTGCCCCAGCCTTCCGGAGATCTGCATCATGGTTGTTTCCCACGGTCCAAGGAAAAATGTGCCGAATACAATTGCAGATATCGTAACAAACCATTTCCATATCATCCATGGGTGCTTGAAGAACCCCCAATTACTGAACGAAGAATAGAGCACGCCGGTAACAAGGCAGCCAAATGCTCCAGGAATCACTACCACCAGTTTATCGACATGATGAATGCTTTGATTGATCCCGTACAGAACCCCGCCATCCGTTACTCCCCCTTTCAGGAAATAGAGCAATATCAAAGAAACAGCACCCCCTACCCAGCACGAAACTGCAACCAGGTGAAAACTCTTGAGCCACTTTAATCCCGTCGATTTCAGCATAGACATGCGAGTCGCCCCACTGAGCCAACGCCGTGGACGTGGGACGACTGCGAGGTGTCTGCGCGATCACGTTGTTGGCGTTTCTGGTTTATTATATTGCCTTCAATTGTTTCAGCTTCCCTTTTGCTTCCCTTATTTCCTTCAGGGCTCTGGAGCTGTCATAGAATGAATAGTCCCGCGCTCTACGAACCGGATCTGACTCATAGAGATCCAGATCATACGCCAGGTTCCTCATTATGCTCCACGCCTTGCCTTCTTCGTCATCAGCAGTGCTCCAGACGATTTGTTGAAAGTCTTTTATCAGTTCATCCAGTTCTCCCGGAGATTCAAGCATCCTGTCCATCAGTTCAGTACATCTGCTCAACTCGTCCTGCATGCTTGCTGTACCTTAATGCAAAGCTGAACCAAGGGCTGACGCCTACGATCCTTCGGCTCTAAAGGACAAACTCCACGGCCTATTCAATGATCGTCCCCTTGCCTGTCTTCCGATACTCAAGCTCGACATGGCTCACGAATGCGATTCTCCCCATTGAATCAGGTTTATGTCCATGGGAGACGCACCAGTCGGTGAACGTTTCCGGGTCGATGTCTGCGCGAATAGCGATATTGCCAGTACTCTTGATCAATTCGCATTCCCTTCGAACAATATCTTTCCACTCGTGAAAAGTGGCAGGCATATTCTCGGGATCGGCAAAGATCGCACGCGCCCTTCGATACGTAGCCTCGTCCTTGAACCAAGCAATTCCTATGACATCGCTCATTCTGACACTCCCTTTCATTCTCTCTTGTTCAGAATCCCGGCGATGCAATCGCCGTTCTCACTCATAAGGTAATACTCGAGCTGCATCGACAGGTATGCCTCAACTTGTTGTTGTTCGAAATTTTTTGCCAGCGGTCCAAGCCTTTCCAAGATTCTCACCAAGGGCCCAGTAATTATTATCAGGCATGGTCAAGAGGAACGGTCTAATTTTCATCATGTCCGGCTTGCCTTCCGACAGAAATTCATCTTCGGTGTATATGTTGATGATTTCCGCAATAAAAAAGGAATGCGTAGGGAGACTGACTGTCTGTGAGAGTTTGCATTCTATTGTTAGCGGGCACTCGGAAATCATAGGGGCCGATTTGAGTTCACCGTAAAACACTTGAAATAAATCCGATTTGTTAACATGTTTACCGGAAACCAGTCCGGCGTAATCTGTTTTTTCGATCATTGCTGCCGTTGGAAGATTAACGCTGAATTCCCCCGTATCAATAATTGCTCCATGGGAAGCATGGTTCTTGTTCACGCATATGCCTAACATTGGCGGAGTAATGTTGACGCGGGTTAACCAGGCCAGCGCCATGAAGTTTACTTTCCCATTGACATGTGTTCCAAGAATGGTCTGCGCCCAAGGAAGACAAAGAAGAGTCTTTTGTTCAAATACTCGTTTCATATTCGTACTCCTTTATTCTGTGTCAGCACAACAGAATTCAGCCGACCGGCGACGTGTAGTGCTTATCAAAGAGCTGACCATTCTTCCGGGTCGGCTGCGATGACTTGTTGGAACGCGGTCACTTAAGATGCCTTTTTCAGCCTCTCTGCAACCCATAGTTTGATGATAGCCTGTCTAGGCACACCTAAACGTTTCGCCTCCTTATCCAAGAGCTGAATCATCCATACTGGAAAATCGACATTGACGCGCTTTTGTTCCTGGACTGGTCTCCTGGCCTTTGAAATGTCAAGGTACCGCGAAACGTCCTCACCTTCATCAAACTTTTTATCGAACTCCTTAGTCTTCATAAATGGCAATCTCCTCTTTGTGGGATCTCCGTGCGGAGATTATCCGCACGACATCACCTCTATAGGTTATGACTCCTGACCAATGCACAGCTGCGATTTTTCCGATAACCATAAATCTGGGTTCGTCAACAGTCTTAGCCGGAATCTCAATAAAGTCGGCGTCATCCCATAACGCTTGCGCTTCGTAGAAGTCGATCCCCTGTTTCTTCCTGTTCTGAGCACTCTTTTCCGGGTCGAATTCAAACTCCATGGTATATAAATTATACCTCACATATACCAAGAACGCAATTGGTTCTCTGTGATCTTTCTGGTTCCAACGCTATGATGAACCGCGACTGTAAGGAGTCGGCTCCATCAAATTGCTGTGCGGTTTAAAAGCAGCTACTTCTTCCTAACGGCCGACTTCTCAATAGACCCACTTTCACAGGCATGACATGGCGAAACATAGTAGTAAGGTAGCCCGCGAACTTCGTCAATGATTAGGATGTTCCCACCTGTGTAGCGCTCAAGTATCTCGCCGTGGGCCGTTGGCGTCGCTCTTCATGAGTACGGGGGTTAGATGCCAGGTCATATTTCGATGGATAAGGAGGCGCGCCGACGCTTGGACTCCGCAGGCGTACCCTGGGGGCCACCCGCGGGTGAAGGCTTTGGTCGCGCGCGGGTACCCGGCACAAACACAGGGTCAGACCTGGATAACGATGTTAGACGCGAAAGAGGGCCTGGTGGTTAGAAGATACTCACGGATTTCTGCGCCAGCAAAAGCATGTCTCTGGGAAGTATCCCCATATACAGCAGTGCAGCTATGCTGATGAGTATCACAACAACATAGGCGGGGGAAAGGTCGATTGCGCCGAGTTCCCGCTCAGGTTCCTTGAAATACATGTACATCAAGACCCTGAGGTAATAATAAGCTGCTACCACACTGTTGAGCACGCCGATTACGGCAAGCCAGTAATAGTGAGACTTGATCGCAGCACTGAAAATATAGAACTTGCCTGCGAAGCCGGCGAGCGGGGGAATACCCGTAAGAGAAAGCAGAAAAATGGACATGCAGAGCGCGACGAAGGGGTGGCGCCCGGCAAGACCCGCGTAGCTCTCAATATCCTCATTCGGCTCCCCTTTCCTGCCCAGCAGCATCACCACCGAGAAGGCGCCTATGTTCATGAACGCATAAACCATGAGGTAAAAGAGTATGCTCGACGAGAGGACCTTGTCCCCGGTCACAAACGCAACGAGGATGTATCCGGCGTGAGCGATGCTGGAGTAAGCGAGTAGCCGCTTGATATTGTTCTGGACGAGGGCTATCACGTTTCCTACGATCATGGTCAGCACCGCTATGAACCACAGGATCGCGGACCAGTCGTCGATGAAAGGGAGAAAACCCGTGTAGAAGACCCGCAAGAATGCACCGAACGCAGCTGCCTTGACGCCTGTAGCCATGTACGCAGTGATCGACGTGGGCGCGCCTTCGTAGACGTCAGGCGTCCACATATGGAACGGGACCGACGCGATCTTGAAGCCGAAGCCGACGATCAGCAGGGCCATGCCGCAGAAGAAAGCGGGTGTGATATCAAAGCAATCTTCCTTGATAAAATACGCCAGCTGTTTTACATCGATGGTTCCTGAAGAGGCGTAGGTGAGCGCAATGCCATAGAGGAGGAAGGCGGTCGCAAAGGCACCCAGCATAAAGTACTTAAGGGACGCCTCCACCGACTTCAGGTTGCCTGTGACCAATCCGCACAACACATAAATTGCGAGAGACATCACCTCAAGCCCGATGAAGATGGTGACGAAGTTGTTTGAAGAAACCATCACCATCATGCCGAGCACGCCGAGCAGAAGCAGCGCGTAGTATTCGCCGAAACCGATCCCCTCCCGGGCTGCGTAAGCAAGCGAGATGATCGAGATCAAAAAGAGAATGGTCAGAAAGATAAACTTGAAGAATGTGCCGAACCCGTCAATGACGTAAAGGCCGTTAAAAAGCTGAATATTCTGATTCCAGAGGCAGCGCATATAATAAAGAGCTATGACGGAACCGGCAAGGCAGACAATGCCGGAAGCAAGGCTTGCCCCTTTGCCCTTGCGAAAGGCCTCTATTATGAGCGCCAGCAGGGCGCAGACGGTGACAACAAGTTCCGGCATCAGCCACCGGAAAGGCGAGAATAGCTGCATCAAGTCCATAAAGAGGTCCCTATTCCGCAGGCTTCCCGGGTGAGCCGCCAGGTGTCCCGGTTATATCGAGGACGACCTTCACGGGAGAGCCCTCGTAAGCCATGTAGTATGCGTTTCTCTGCTTCACGAATTGCAGAAAGCCTTCGACCGACGTGTCCATCTTCTTGAAAAACATCTTTGGATATACGCCCATGAGAACTATGAAGAAGACGATCGAGCAGAGGATGAGCACCTCTCTCTTGCCCAGATCTCTCAACTTCCTGTTCTCCTCTTTCTTCACTTCCCCGAACATCACTCGCTGGAACATCCACAACATGTAGACAGCCCCCAGGACCACGCCGGTCGTCGCGATGATGCCATAGAGCATGTTCGCGCGGAACGCACCCAGGAGGATGAGGAACTCGCCGACAAACCCGTTGGTGCCGGGCAGTGCCACAGACGAGAGCGTCACGATCATGAAGAAGATCGCAAAAATGGGCATGGGTGTGGATAAACCGCCGAAGTCAGCGATCATCCTTGTATGCCTCCTCTCGTAGAGCATGCCCACTATAAGAAAGAGTCCGCCGGTGCTGACGCCGTGGTTGAGCATCTGGTAAATGCTTCCCTCCACTCCCTGCATGTTGAAGGCAAACATGCCGAGCATTACATAGCCGAGGTGGCTCACGCTGGAGAACGCTATGAGCCGCTTCAGGTCAGGCTGCATCATGCTCACCAGGGCCCCGTAGACGATGCCTATGATCGCAAGGATGGAGATGAGGGGTATTGCAGCGTGCGCGGCCGCCGGGAAAAGTGGGATGGCAAACCTCAGAAAACCATATGTCCCCATCTTCAAAAGCACCCCGGCCAGGATCACGCTGCCTGCCGTCGGTGCTTCCGTGTGCGCATCGGGCAGCCAGGTATGCACGGGGAACATGGGAACCTTTATGGCAAAGGAGAGCGCAAAAGCTGCAAAGAGCCAGTACTGTAAATTAGTCGGGATGTGCGCGTTGTAGAGCTGAAGCACGTCAAAGGTGTACGCGCCTGTAGTCTTGTAGAACTGAAAATAGAGGGCAAAAATAGCGAGCAGCATAAGCACGCTGCCTGCCATGGTAAAGAGGAAGAACTTGATTGCGGCGTATACCCGTTTCGGGCCTCCCCACACGCCGATCAGCAGGTACATGGGGATGAGCATCAGCTCCCAGAATATATAGAAGAGCACTAGGTCCAGAGCGCAGAGCGTACCGACCATGGCTGTCTCTAAGAAGAGGAAGGTGATGTAATATTCCTTGACCCTGGTCTCGATGGCCCGCCACGAGCAGAGTACGCAGAGCACCGTGAGGAAGGTGGTAAGCAGAATGAGCAGCAGGCTGATACCGTCGATGCCCAGAAGATAGGAGATACCCCATTCCGGGAACCAGCTAGCCCTCTCCACAAACTGCATACCCACTTGCTTATCGTCAAAATAGAAATAGAGGGGTATCGAGAGGGCGAACTCGATCAACGAGAAGACGAGCGTAAGCCCCTTTATATAGGTCGTATGTTCCCGGCGCACGAAGAGCAGGATGAGTGCGCCAAGCAAAGGAACATAGATCAGTACGCTCAAAACGGGAAAGCAACCAGCGCCCATAGACACTCCCTTACATCATCACTCGCACAACGAGGTAACCGATCACAACGATGGCTCCCACGATCATCGCGAAGGCATAGCCCTGCACGTAGCCCGCCTGCACCTGCCGCAACAGGCTGCCACACCATCCCAGGAAAGCTGCCACGCCGTTGATGGTGCCATCGATGACTATCTCATCCACGAAACTCTTGAATCCGATGGCAAGCCCCCTGATGAAGCTCACCACGGTTGCCCCGTAAATTTCATCTACGAAATACTTGTTATAGACAACCCGGTGCAGCCCGGAGAACCTTGCCACGAAGCGCTTGGGCAATTCCGGGTTCTTTATGTAGAGCACGTACGCAATATAGATGCCGATGAACGCGACCACGACCGAGAGGATCATCAGGGTCATTTCCGCCGATCCCTCTTCAGCGCCTCCCGACGACGCGAATGCCTGGCTGATGAGGTTCAGGCCTCCGGCGTGTGCCGCGCCGGCGGCGTGTTCCCCTGCCCCGCCGAATACCGGTTCGAGCCATCTCTCAATCAGGTTTGAACCGCCGATGATATGTGGCACGCCCACATAGCCGCCGATGACAGATAGGACTGCGAGGATCATTAGAGGTATCGTCATCACTCTGGGTGACTCATGGATGTGGTGTTTGACGTCCTCTGATGCCCTGCACTCTCCATGAAATGTGCCGAAGAGGAGCCTGAACATGTAGAATGCCGTCATGCCCGCGGTTACTGCGGCAATCACCCAGACAATCCGGTAGGCACCGCCTGCGCTGAACGCTCGCCAGAGTATCTCGTCCTTGCTGAAGAAGCCCGAAAATCCCGGCACGCCCGCAATGGCGATGCAGGCAAAGACAAAGGTCCAGTATGTAATCGGGATCTTCTTTCTGAGACCGCCCATCTTCCGCATATCCTGTTCACCGCTCATCGCATGAATGACGCTCCCTGCACCGAGGAAGAGAAGGCCTTTGAAGAAGGCGTGGGTCATCAGGTGAAAGATACCAGCGGCGTAAGCTCCAACACCCACACCGATGAACATAAAGCCGAGCTGGCTCACCGTTGAATAGGCGAGCACTCGTTTTATGTCGTTCTGGGCAAAGCCGATGGATGCGGAAAAGATGGCAGTGAGGGCACCGACCAGCGCCACCAGAATCATAATCTGCGGTGCCAGCGTATAAATGAAATTGAGCCGCGCAACCATATAGACGCCGGCCGTGACCATGGTGGCTGCGTGGATGAGAGAGCTGACCGGGGTCGGGCCTTCCATGGCATCTGGCAGCCAGACGTAGAGAGGCAACTGCGCCGACTTGCCGGTAGCACCGATGAAGAAAAGGAGCGTGATCAACGTGGCGGCCGATGCCCCGAGCAGGTGAGCGTTCTTCTGTATCTCCCCATAGTTGAGCGTCCACACGCCGTGAGCGCCCAACGTCACAAAGAGCAGGAAGATGCCGAGCAGAAAACCGTAGTCGCCAATCCTGTTGACAATGAAGGCCTTCTTCCCGGCGTTCGACGCGGAATCCTTGCGGAACCAGAAGCCGATAAGCAGATACGAGCAGAGGCCCACACCTTCCCAGCCAACGAACATGAGAAGGATGTTGTTCGCAGTCACAAGGATGAGCATCATGAAGACGAAGAGGTTGAGGTAGGTGAAATAGCGCGGGTAGCCCTCGTCGTCGTGCATGTATCCCACAGAATAGACGTGGATCAGGAAGCCAACGCCCGTCACCACCAGGCACATGATGATGGAGAGTGGATCGATCCTGAAGCCGACCGTCGCATTGAATTCTCCGGCAGTGATCCAGTTGAAAATATTGCGTTCAAAGATACGTTCTTCAGGCGGGAGCTGAAAGAACTGGAAGAGTATCGTGACGGACACAACGAAAGAGGCAAAAAGAGAAAGGCAGGCAACCCAGGAGACCACTGCTTTAGGCAGCTTCTTGCCCAGGAACCCATTGATGAGAAACCCGACCGCCGGAAATACAGGTATCAGCCAGATGTAGTCAGCCATATCTAACACCAAGATCCAATTTCCAGGCACCAAATTTCAATCAAGACAGAGCGGGAAGTGCGGAAGCCCTCTTTGTAATTTGGAAATTGGAATTTGGGATTTGCCTTCATAGCTATCCTTTAAGCAGATTTATCTGATCCAGATTAACACTACCTCTTAAACGGAAGATCAGCACGAATATCGCAAGCCCGACCGCAGCCTCAGCCGCTGCAACGGTCATTACAAAAAAGACGAAGACAACACCGTCCAAGGAGTTGAGCGCACTGCCCGCTGCAATGAAGGCAAGGTTAACGCCGTTCAGCATCAGTTCCAGGCACATGAAGACGATGATGGCGTTCCTTCTCGTGATCACGCCGATGGTGCCAATCGTGAACAGGATTGCGCTGAGCACAAAATAGAGGCTCGGCGGTACTTCAGGCAGCGTAGGCATCTACTCTTTCCTCCGTTTGGACAGGATGACAGCACCGACTATGCCGATAAGAAGCAGGATCGATGCGATCTCGAAGGGGAACATATACTTTCCGTAAAGCACCATTCCCACTGACCTGACGTTTCCAAAACCGGCGAGCATTTCAGGTGTGAACGGGCCCTTGTTCCCCGTCATCACACCGAAGGAGAGAACGGCAGCCACGATTTCAAGGAAAAGGATGATCGTGATGAAAGAAGCTATGATCTTCGCGCCCGTTATCTTGCCGGTCAGTTCCTGCTCCGCCTCGAGATGGATCAGCATGATCACGAAGAGAATCAGCATCATGATCGCACCTGCGTATACAATCACCTGTGCGACCGCTATGAACTGCGCGTTAAGGCTAAGGTAGATAATGGCCACCGAGAAGAACGCGACAATCAGCCAGAGGGCGCTGTGCACTGGATTGCGGCGCGTTACCATGAGCAGGGATGCCACGATCGCAACGAGCCCCGCAGCGATAAAGACAAGCCAGCTGAACGCGTTGGCGATCATTTCTTAACCTCGGAGGCAGCGCTTTTGGCGGCCTTGTGCTCTGGCTCGTACATGGCGAGAAGCCTGGCCTTATCCAATACAAAATCTTCCCTGCCGTAGTGAACGTATTCGTAACCCCCACCCAGCCTTATTGCGTTCACCGGGCAGGCTTCCTGGCAGTAACCGCAGTATATACAGCGCAGGGAGTCAATTTCGTACCGCAGGGGATATCGTGTTCCGTCCTGCCGCTCGCCTATTTCCAGGCTGATACAACGGGAAGGACAAATAGCCACGCATAAGCCGCACGCCACGCAGGTCGTCTCCCCTTTGTCATCCTTGTCAAAATAGTGCATGCCCCTCCAGCGGGGCGGCATGGGCTTTTTCTGCTCGGGATACTGGATGGTAATCGGTCGCGAAAAAAATCTTCGGAGTGTGAGTCTCAGACCTTTAAGCAATGGAAAAATATAGGCCATCCCCGTTACCTCAGCGCAACCACAAAGGCAGTCACGACAACGTTTGCAAGCGCCAGCGGAAAGAGAATCTTCCAGCCGAACTTCATGATGTGATCGTAGCGCATACGTGGGAAGGTGCCCCGTTCCCATACAAAAAAGAAAAGGATGGCGAGTACCTTGACTAGGAACCAAAATGGTCCAAGAAATGCCGGACCCGGACCCAGCCACCCGCCAAGGAAAAGCGTTGTTGCAACCCCCGCCACTGTGATCATGTGGGCGTATTCCGCCATGAAAAAGAGCGCGAACTTGATGCTCGAGTATTCAATGTTGAAGCCGCACGCCAGTTCGCTTTCAGCCTCCGGCATATCGAACGGCGTCCTGTTAATCTCCGCGAGCCCCGCAACGAGGTACAGGATAAACGCGAAAGGTTGGTAACAGATATACCAGACATGGCGCTGGGCTTCGACGATGTCTGTCAGCCTCAGCGATCCCGCAAGGATAAGGGTTCCGATCACAATCAAGCCCAGCGAGACTTCGTAGCTGATCATCTGCGCCGCGGCACGGAGCGATCCGAGTACGCCGTACTTGTTTCCTGATGACCAGCCACCGAGCACCACCCCGTACTCACCGAGCGTTGCCATAGCAAAGACATAGAGGAGACCGATGTCCACATCAGCAACGACGAGTTTCACCTGCCTGCCGAGAAGTTCGAACGACGGGCCGAACGGCACGACGGCAAACATGCAGAGGGCAGTAAATATACAAATGGCGGGAGCGATAATAAAGACCGGTTTGTCCGCCTGGGCCGGCACGAGATCTTCTTTGGTGAATGATTTGATGCCGTCAGCGATAGGCTGCAGGAGACCAAAGGGCCCTACCCTGTTGGGCCCGAATCTAACCTGGACGCGGCCGAGCACCTTCCTCTCTATGAGGGTCATGTAAGCGACAAAAAGCAGAAGAAGAGATATCACCAGGATATTCTTCACTGCCGTCACTACCACGAAAAAGAGTGTTTCCATGACTTAACCCTTTTTTACCGTCACGTCCAAAACTTCTTGCATCCGGCTGGAGAGCCCGAGGGCAGCCGCTCTCTCCTTGAACAGAACGTATTCCAGTACGCCCTGCCTCAATCCTTTCTTTATCGATACGGCCTTTACCACAGAGCCCTCAGCAGATTCGATCACAACGTGCCCGTGCTCCTCAACTCCCAGCTTCTGTGCATCCTCAGGCGAGATAAAGAGCTTGTCTTCAGATACAGGATAGCCGGGAGCCGTGTAAGCCATGGCCACCCCTTTGGAGTAAATGTCTTTACCATAAAGATGATGGTTGGAGAATACATCCCTCAGGATCAGTTTGTAAGCTTTATCAGGCGCGGCTGTAATCCTCAATTCATGGCTCATGTCATGGCTCACGAATTTCGGTCCTGAGCCTTGGCAGGCGAGCCCTTCCTTGCCCGGCTCCATAGACTCCAGGATCTTTTCCGTTCTCATCTTCTCTGTAACCGCGTGGACGTCCTTGTAGGCTGTCCCGCCAAGTTTCTCGAGCAAAGCCTGCAGGAATTCGAATCCTCCTGGCCCCTTTCTCATGGCCTTGTTCAGCGTGCGGACGTATCCGTCCTGGGCAACGAAGGTACCAGACTTTTCTGCGAAAGTACCGGTGGGGACAGTAAGGTGGGCGAGGTCCACGACTGACGTCGTCATTGCGTCCGCAACGAGCAGGAACTCTTTATCCGAGAGCCTCTCCTTCACAAACCGACCATTCAAGTAGTGGAAAGGATCGTCCTCATAGATGCAGAATCCCTTCATATCGTCGCTCTTGAGAAGCTCCTCAGGGGCAAGGAGACTCCCGTTTAGAATCCCGGCAGCGCCTGACGCATTTGCCTCGCAGGCCACGGACATCATGGCCCCTTTTGCGGGCACGCCCTTGAGAAGTCCGAAGTTAAGGAGTGTCGAAAGCGCATCCGCGGAGGAAGTAATGCCGGAGCCGAATATGATTCCCACACTTTCTGAATCACGGATAAGGCGATATGCCTTTTCAAACTCCCTTTCCGCCACGCCACTATGCTGTTCCGTAAGCCCTATTTTCCACCGCTCAAGCATGGCAGTGAATCCCGCGAAACCCTCCACGAGCCCTGCTTCAGGAGCATACTTTCGTTCTTCAACGAGGCGGAGCGCGAAGCTATTGAAGAGCAGAGCATCCCTACCCGGCGCCACTGCAAGGTGTGCGTCAGCAATTCTCGTGACCGCTGTCGGGCTGGGGTCCACCACAATGATACGCGCTCCGTTCAATTTGAACGCCTCGCGCACCTTATTTGCCAATAGATGGTTATTGGAGAGCAGGTTTGCACCGGCGATGATGATGAGATCGCATTTTTTCAGGTCATCGTACGAGTAGAGATTTGAAAGGCCCATATCTCTGTAAAGATTGAAGACCTTC
>DATKNH010000020.1 GCA_035541455.1 Syntrophorhabdales bacterium | reverse complement strand
CAGAACGATGAGCTTCGAAGATCCCAGGAAGAACTGGAAGAATCGCGGTCGCGCTACATCGACCTCTACGACTATGCCCCTGTCGGCTACCTGACCCTTGATGAAAAAGGCGTTGTCTCCGAACTCAATCTGACCGCTGCCCATCTCCTGGGCGTCGAGCGGGGCTTCCTCATCAAGAAACCCTTCTCTGCCTTCATCGCACCTGAGTCTCGGGATGTATTCTACCTCCACAGGCAGCAGGTACTTAGCTCCGACTCAAAGCAGACCTGCGAACTGCTGCTGAAGCGAAAAGAAGAAGGAGATCGATTCTTTCACGCGCAGCTTGAGAGCATCGTCGCACTCCGTAATGGGGCTAAGGCCATCCGTGCGATCCTGACCGACATCACCGACCGCAAGCAATTCGAGAAAGAACGTGAGACGGCGCGTCAGGACCTCGAAAGCAAAGTCGAGGGGCGGACCTTCGAACTGCGGGCCGAGATTGCAGACCGCAAGCAGGCCCAGGAGGCGTTACGGGAGAGCGAGGAGAAATTCCGTGCGGTTTCAGAAAATGCCCGCGCCATCTTCGGCATCATCCAGGGAGGCAGGTTCATCTATGCCAATCCCTATCTCGCAGAGCTGAGCGGCTACCGTATGGACGAAATCCTCTCGATGGATTTCTCCAAAATGATTCACCCCTCGTTTCGTGATGAGGTCATGGAACGGGCAAGGAAACGCCTTGCGGGAGAGCCTGTTCCCAGCCATTACGAATTTATGATGCTGACGAAGAGCGGGGAAGCGCGGTGGTTGGATTTTTCCCCTGAGAGGATTGAACTGAACGGCAGACCGGCTATCATCGGTACGGCGTTTGACATCACGGAGCGGAAGCAGGCCGAAGAGGCCCTGCGTGAGAGCGAACGCCGTGAACGTGAGCGGGCAGAGGAACTTGAGGCCGTCCTCGACGCAGCGCCGATACCTGTCTTTATTGCCCATGACCCCGACTGCCTGCATCTCACGGCTAATCGGGCAGCAGTCGATCTGCTAGGGCTTCCCAGGGGAGCCGAGACCTCGCTTAGTGCGCCGGACGTAGTCAGGCCCCGCAACTTCAAAGCCTTCAAAGACGGACGGGAATTAACCAACGAAGAACTGCCCGCGCAACGGGCCGCTCGCGGCTTCCCCGTGCAGGACTTTGAGTTTAGTCTCGTCTTTGATGACGGTGCGATCCGTCACGTGGCGGGTTACGGTACGCCTCTGCGGGACGAGGGAGGAAATCCGCGCGGTGCGATCCACGCCCTGGTTGACATTACCGAGCGCAAGCAGGCTGAAGAGGCTCTGCGCCGGTCGCGTGACGAACTTGAACTACGGGTCGAGGAACGGACGAAAGAGGTGCAGGAAGCCTATGCCAAGTTGCTGAAGGAGACGCAAGATCGAGAGCGGATCGAAGAGCAGCTCCGTCAGGCGCACAAGATGCAGGCCATTGGCACCCTAGCCGGTGGCATCGCCCATGACTTCAACAATATACTTGCCGCTATCATTGGTTTCACGGAGATGGTGCTGGATGACGTTGCCGAGAATCCGGATGCAAAGCGCAAGATGGAGAACGTATTGAAAGCCGGTTTCAGAGGCAGGGATCTCGTCAAGCAGATTCTGGCTTTCAGCCGTAAGAGGGAAGAGCAGCGAAAAGAGATCAGCCTGACCCCCCTGATGAAGGAGACTCACGCGCTGCTCAGGTCATCCCTGCCGAGTACGATCCGGATGAACCTTGCTATCACTACGGGGGACGATTATGTTGTTGCGAACCCCACCCAGGTGCAGCAAATACTTATGAACCTCGCCACCAATGCGGCCCACGCCATGCGGGAGCATGGAGGGCAACTCACGATAGGCGTCTCTTCAGTCACGTTCCCTCATCAGAATGTCCTTCCCGATCCCGATATGGAGCCTGGCACCTATGTGAAGCTGACAATGCAGGACACCGGCGTTGGCATGACCAAAGAGGTGCGCCAGAGGATATTCGAGCCTTTCTTTACCACCAAAAAGCCAGGAGAGGGCACCGGCATGGGTCTTGCGGTTGTCTACGGGTTGGTCAAGGATCACAAAGGAACCGTCACGGTGCAAAGCGAGCCAGGACAGGGATCGACCTTCGAGGTCTTCTTGCCCCAGGTACAGAGGCCTGACTCCAGGAAGAAAGAGGCAACGGCCTCCGCACTTCCCGCCGGCACCGAGCGGATACTCTTTGTCGATGACGAGGAACTGCTTGTGGAGATGGCGCGGGTTATGCTTGAAAGCCTCGGGTATCAGGTGACCGTCGCTCAACACCCAAAGGATGCCTGGAGTCTCTTTATTGAAAACCCCTCGCAGTTCGATCTTATTATCACCGACCAGACTATGCCCGATATGACAGGACTAACGCTAGCAAGAAAGATGCTTAAAGTTCGCAATAAGCTGCCCATCATCCTCTGCACGGGCTACAGCGAAACGGTGTCGGCTGAGGCGGCACAAAAGGCGGGTATCTCTGCCTTCGTTATGAAACCCGTGGTGAGGAAGGAACTGGCAGAGACGGTGCGGAGGGTGCTGGACGAGAAGGCAGCAGGAGCCTGACCTTCTACGACATTACTGCTTCTCGATAGCAATGCCGGACGCAAGGAAAAGCCGCCAGTCGAAACGTTGTAGCTGACTACGTACCGCCCTCACCTGCCCTCTAATTGTCGCGCTTCCTATATTGGCTATCCCGCGAGTTGTTGGCCTTCACATTGGCAAAGGAACATTTTGAGGACTGAGAGGGCCTTGCGTTCTACGTACGTTCCTTCTCTACCGTGTCTGCGTATACTCGGAGGGCCTGGCTGAACTGCGACGTCATCTCCTCAACAGAACTACCTGGGATGTACCCGAGCTCACGCTGCGCCTTACTCCAATCGAGATCCCAGACTTCGTTAAGGAAGGCCGGTCCCTGCCATTCCGCTGAGGGCACGAGTTTGAGAGGAGAATCAGACCCGGTAAGTTTCTTTATGGTCATTCCGATCTCCTCCCACGTCAAGAACAGACTGCCAAGGTTATAGACCTGGCCTGCCGCGGCTCGCTGCTCCATGGCGAGGATCATTGCCTTCGTGAGATCAGACATAGTGAGGAAGGCACCCCCAGCACCCCGAACCATCTCAATAGCCTGATGGTTGATGGCTTTTCTCACCAGATCTCTCAGGTGACTGCCTGCTATGCTATCCCCGAATGCCCACCAGAATCTGAAGATCGTAACAGGGAGATCGTGCTTGGTGTAATAGAATGTGCAGAGCTCTTCGGCCGTGTATTTCCCAAGAGCGTAGAGAGGCTTGCGGGCATCATTGATGAGGCACGGATGAGACTCCGTGACAGGATGGACCGCGGCACGGCCGTATACTGTGGCTGTCGATGTGTAGATAAAGCTTTTTACCTTAGAGGAAGACGCAGCCTCCAGCAGGTTAATGTGTCCTTTGATATCCTCGCCAAAAATCGTTTGCGCGTCATCAGCAAAGCTCCAGGCAAGGTGGATGACCACATCCTTTCCGCGGACAGCCTCCATGGTCGTGGTTGCGTCTGAAATTGTTCCCTGGATGTACGTATAAGGTACATCCTCATGTGTTGTTTCGGGATGCGGAGCCCTGTCGAGCACAGTTACTTCATGCCCCCGTTTAAAAAGATCCTTCACCAGGTACTTGCCTATCTCACCCGCACCACCCACAACCAGGATCCGCATCTCCCTCCTCCCTTACAAAACCTCCCGGGGTTCCATACGTCCGCCCTAAAGTATCGGATTCCAGGGCGCCGGGGTTTCCCGATAGCCGCTTGCGGTCTTCTCCACATGGGCAAGCGACGGGAACGGGTAATGAAAAGCCTGCACCAGCATTTTCTCCGCCACCAGCATGTCGTAGACCTTACGGCGTTGAGCTTCAGCCTTTACCGGATCGTGATCGAAGAAGGCGTGCCATCCGGGGTTGCGCACAAACAGAAAGGGTGTATTCGTGATGTCTCCCTGGACATAGACCTTGCTCGTGCCGGATGCAATGATATGACAGGTATGGCCGGGCGAATGGCCTGGTGTACCCACCGCGGTGATACCAGGGATAACCTCCTGGCCCCACTCATACGTCCGAAGATGCTTGAGCACCTCACCTTGCATTACACGGCGCGCGTTCTTGAACAGGCCCTGGATGCGGGGCGTGGGAGCCCGACTCATCTCTATGTCATCCATCCAGTATGCATGTTCGGGTGCAGGCACCAGAATTTCCGCATTAGGAAAGGCCAGCGAATTGTCAGCCCTAAGCACGCCATTGAGGTGATCTGTGTGATAGTGTGAAATGATCACAGCATCGATCGCCTTGGCATCAATGCCCGCCGCGGCAAGGTTCATCAGCAATTGGCCATTGGCGCCTTTACTGGTCGCGTAGGCAGCCTCCCCATTCCCGGTGTCGATGATTGCAAGCTTTGCGCCTGTGTTGACCACAACCGGATTATACGGACCGACGAATAGATCCTTTTCCAAAAACGCAGAAATAAGCGCGGCATTGATCTCGTCCCTGCTGGCATTCAAGACAAAACCGTCGGGGATGGGCATCCGGTTGACGCCGTCGGTGACCACGGTCACCTCGATGCTGCCGACCTTGTAGCGGTAGATACCGGGCGCCTGCTTGCCTGTGGCCGGAGCGGAAGCGCCTGATGGTCCTGGTGTGGCGAATGACATAACCGAAGCACACGCTGCTGCAGCAGTGCCGATGAGCATCTGACGTCGGGTGAGTTGGGTCATTGGTGACCTCCTTGAAGGATTGTTGATTTCAGGATACCAGACGTGGCCTTTTTGTCAACATCAAAAGGGAATTGCACAAGGAATTCAGGTCAAGGCTTCACCCGCGTGGCAAAAGGCAGATCAGACTGAGGCATTGGCACAATGAATGACAGGTGTACGGTCGGCTCGCTGCCTCTATTCCAGTTGCGGTGCGCTACGCCAGCCGGGAAAATAACCAGCGTTCCGGGGCCGGCCTCATATTCGATGCCGTTGATCTCGACGGTCATGGTGCCCTTGAGGATATAAAAGATCTGGTCGACCAGGTGCGTGTGAAGGCCTTCGGGAGAACCGCCACCGGCAGGTGTCTTGATGCATTCGATTCTGCAGGTCTTCGCACCCGAGCTGCGATCGAAGAGCACCTGAGTGATGCGATCTCCGGGTCTGCTCCTCTCGATTGCGGCGAAATCAACTTTACGCACGTACTTCATGATATCGGTACTGGCCTGTGCTTCTCTATTTTTTTCTGTTCCGCTTTTCTCTCCCTGGCCGAAGAGAGCTGGACAAAGAACACATAGAGCGAAGAAAGTGCATAGAAAGGATACTCTTTTCATCAGTCTCTCCTTCATCTTTGACGCGTGCCGCAGTAAAACACGATTCGGAACGATGCTCGCACGTTTTGAAATGTTACCGCCCTTCCCTCGAAATCGCAATAACAAGGCTCCATGCTTTCTCTTTCAGAAGCGCCTATGGGCCACATTGTGTTCTTGATAACTTATTTATCAGAGCACACTGCCGATAAAGAGAGAGGGAGGGCCAACACCATGGTATCCATTCTCAGCGGGCTCATACCTTTGTTTGTCTTTCTTGGCAATGTCCTGATCCTTTACGGACTATTTTGCTGGCACGGCTCTAGAAGAATAAATGTCCGGTCCCCGCTGACACGAAATCTGCTCCGGTCGCCAGGCCAGTTTCTCATTAAACAAACTGAGGATCTCACTCTCGACCTCGAGTGTCATACAGTCATGATGGCCGTTATGCCGCTCCTTCTCTACTCTTCGTATCTTTCGCTGCGCTATTTTGGGGCTGCAGCAGAGGCCCGACAGACGTGGGTTATCTATGCTCTTCTCGGCGTAGCCTCTACCGTCTACTACGGTCACAAGATATGCGGATTGCTGACACAAAGACAGGCGTATCGTCTCGGTCTTGACTGTGAGATGGCAGTTGGCCAGGAACTGAACAACCTCATGAGCGAAGGCTATCGCGTTTATCACGATGTCCCTGGTCAAGGTTTCAATATCGACCATGTGCTCGTAGGGCACAACGGTGTCTTCGCTGTTGAGACCAAGGGGCGTTCAAAGCCTGTCACGGGAAGTGTCACGGTCGTCTACGATGGTCGCACGTTGAGGTTCCCTGATCGCATAACGACTGACTACCTCGACCAGGCAAGGAGACAGGCGAAATGGCTCTCACGGCAGCTGTGTGAGATCACGGGCGAAGCCGTGCCGGTGCAGCCGGTTCTTGTAGTCCCCGGATGGTATGTGGAAAGGGCAAGACGCGGTGACGTGCTCGTACTCAACGGCAGAGGTGATTGCAACTTTATTGTCAACCAATGGAGTTCTGCCAGGCTGTCAAGAGATCTCATCCAAAAAATAAGCAACATTCTCGAGCAGGCGTGCAGGGATGTAGCCCCGATAACGTGCAGGCAGGAAGCACCAAAGCAGCAGAGGCCATCAGAGGTTCTTGCCAGGATTGGCCCTATGGGGCGCCTGGACAAGGCCTCCGGTCACTGATCCGGCTGTCGAACAAATTTTCACCCACAAGATGTAAAATATCCCCGGCGAAAGGGAATCTTTCCGCGTTTGCTGTCTTTTTATTTGCGCTGTTGAAATGTTGCGTTCTAAACGGTTATGGTAGATGATCTGGTGAGCACGACATAACCGAGGCGTCCTGCGGGAGGAGGACAGATGGCTGGTTCGACCGTTGTTTTTGCCGAGGAGGATACGCTCTTCCGACTAATGGAAACTGCTCTCAACAGGACAGTGGCGCCGCAGGCGGAAAGGGCCCTTCACTATTTCTTCGGAGAAGATATACGTGGGCCGGTCGACTACTTGAAGAATCTCAAGACAACCATCGGCCTTCCTGAAGATATCAGGGGCGTGATCTGCGAAGATGAAGAGAGGTTGGGAGAGTTGGGAAGAGATGCTGACTTTCTGGTCGTGGAACGCGCAGTGATCACGCGTGACATGCTCGAGAGATGGAGGGGCCGTCTCAAGCTCATTCAGAAATTCGGCTCCGACTACAGGGACATTGATACCGTGGCTGCAAGAGAAATGGGAATACCTGTGGCTAACCTTCTTCGCCTGAGTACCATCTCGGTTGCGGAACACGTGATTCTTATGCTCCTGGCCTTAGCCCGCAATATCGTGAAGGCACATCATGCAGCTTTAGCTCGCCGTGACGCCAACGACGGATCAAGGTCTGAGGGGCCTCCCAAGGTTCTCTTCAATTGGGGGAAGGTTCCACATATCCAGCTGCTCTCCGGTAAGACACTCGGGCTCATCGGCTTTGGAGAGAATGGTCAGCAGGTGGCCTGGCGGGCTCACGCGCTCGGGATGAAGATCAGGTATTTTCAAAGAAACAGGGCTGCCAGAGACATCGAATGTTCAACAGGTGCTCGGTACGTGCCTGACCTCATCCACTTGATGGAGGGGTGTGATTTCATCTCTATTCACGTACCGTATGGCCCTCAGACAGAGAGGATGATCACGTATGACGTCCTCACCCACATGAAGCCGGGCGCCTGTTTTGTCAACATAGCACGCGGCGGGCTGGTCGACGAAAGGGGGCTTTACAGAATCCTCAGCGAGAAAAGAATAGCCGGTGCTGCACTCGACGTCTACCGGTGGGAGCCGGTCCCTGCCGACAGTCCTCTTCTCACCCTCGATACGGTTGTCTGGTCAACCCATAATGCAGGCGGCGCCCCTGAGTTTATGCTGGAAGAATCGCGTGCCGTACTTCAAAATATTGCGCGGGTGCTCAAGGGGCAAGAGCCGGAAGGTTGGGTCAATAGGCCGTGACCCCGCCTTGTCGGCGAAGCCTCTTTCTCCGCACCCGGCAAACACAATGAACGCGGTCAGCGCAGACCATCCTCGCCTTTAGCTTCAGACTTCGTCAATCCTCCCACCCTCGGATGCGGTCTTCCACCATCGGTGACTGCGATCACCACAACAATCTCGTCCGCTTTTGGCGCGTCGTTGATCGAGACCGTCATTCCGTCGAAGTGTGACCGGACGAAGGCCGCGTCTTTATAGTGAAGAGGCACATCGATCTCGTCGCCCATCCTGCCGATCTTCTTCACAGATGGAATGATGGCCTTTCCCCCACCCACAGCGGCTCGAAGGGGCGTGCCCAGTTTAGGATGCAGCAGCGCAGCCGCGTGTTCGTACTCTCCCTGCTCTCCCACAATGGCCGCCTTGCCATAGCTCTCAGGTTTTCTTCCTTCAAGCGCAGCAACTGCCCTCTCTCCGAGAATCTTCCCGAGTGTTTCGCCGTTGTCGATAAGGCTTGCAAGATCTTCCTGGAATTTGCCCGCATACGGATTCTTGATGACTGCCAGGGCAGCCACCTTCCGAACCGGCTTCTCGATCTTCTTGCCGCCATCGTACAGAATATCTTCAACAACCGTCACGATCTTTCTAATTTCCATGCGTCACCTCCAGACGTATGTTCCCGTTCCCGCTTATGGTGCTGACCATTTGCCCTTTGAGGATAATTACCGCATCACTGATGGTGCCCTGTCTCTTGAGCCGCTCTGCAACGGCCCTGCCCCGGCCAAGCGCGCCGGCTACCTGTTCCCCGGTGAGATTACCCACGTGAACCGTGACCATCTCGTCGGCAATGTCTGTTGCAGGATCAATCTCTGCCGCCCTGCGTCTTTCTACTGTGTTCGCCTCCACGTTGGTGCTGTTGCCGATGAACGTCGCTGCAGCATCGGCAAGAGGAGCCGACGAGGCAACCACGGTGACAATATCGGCCAATCCGAGAGTGAAGCTGCGACCACCGAAGCCGCTGGTCGCAACGCCGAAATCGATCAGTTCGCTCACTTTAACGACGTATGGAGTTGTTCTGCCCTGCTCCATATCGCCGATCGCTATACCCACGGGCCTGCCGCGCCTGTTGACTATCGCTATATCACCGCCGTTATTCACCGAGATGAATTGCAGGCCTTTATCCGAAATTGCATCTTTCAGTTGCTCTGCAACTGCGCCCGCTACCGCCGCCATAGGCGTCAATGATGCCTCGTCGACAGCCTTCACTGCGCTGACCATGCTACGTGCAACAGGCGGTAAAGAATCGCTCCTCCTGATTCTGAACGCCTTTTGTTTCAGTACCGGCAGATAATCTCGTATCTCCGCCAGGATCCTTTCGACCTGCTCAGCAAGCGGCTTCCTATCAAAGATGTATGGCTTTCCTTCTTTCTCGCCGTTGATTACGATTGTTGCAGGACCGATATCTAAGAGCATACGAATCAAGGCGTCAAGGGTTCTGGAAATAAATTCATTATTCCTGTGCCCGTTTGATTTTTAGTGCTTAGACCCGGGGAACTGCGACGCCTCCAACCCTAGCCTCTTAAGCACTTCTCCCACCGGCTGCACTGCCTCGATGTGACCGCCAATCTCACGGAGCGTCTCCACGCGCATCGTGTATTCCACGGGAATGACAAAGGACGGTGTCGGCGAGAGGTAGATGCTCCCGTACTTGATTTTTCCCACATCCACGATGAAGTTGATGCCGCCGCCGGGAAATATGAACGGCCTTGCCCCACCGATAGTTATCGAGACCTTTCCTTCATGTACCGCCCTCGTAAGCCGGATCGGATTCCTCGTGACCCCTGCGCGAGCAGAGCCGCCGACACCTGCAGCGAAGACCGCACTGACTGTGGATGGTTCGCATGAGTCTTTTAAGACCTCAATGAATTCCGCAGCCTCCGGGCTCGTAGTCTCTTCGACGAATTGGCCGTTCTTCATGCGATAGAATCCATAAAGCCTGCCTGTAGTCTCGGTTACCAGGAGGGTCGAGCCCTCGCCCATGCGCTCCTTGTCCACCTCTCGTATCACATCCAGAGGGCTCTGGATGTCGGTGCCGCCCCATCCTGTGCCCTTGTTCAGAAAATAACGGCCATCTGTGCTTTTCTGGCCGCAAATCATGATGCCTGATCTCGTCTTGCCGATGAATCTTCCCGCAGCGTGCTCGCTGAAGAGGCCGGTGATATGGCCGTCCAGCACAATGACCTCGTCAGCCGCCTTGGCCATGTAAGGCGCGAACAGGCCGGACACTGCACTGCCGCAACCCACTCTCATCCGTTCCACCTCGTTCCCGTCTACCCTGGGTGGTTTACCCAGCGCAAGTTCCACTTTGGGGCCATCTTCGATCTCCACGGTGATCCATTTACCCTGCAGAAACTCATGGATGGTGCGGGCTGCAAACTGGCCGTCTTTAGAAGTCCATGTGTTAACGCCACCCATGGAAAAAATTTTCGAGCCATACTCCTCCGTGCAGAGATGGCCTACATAGCGCTTGCCCTTCCTCTTTACGTAGACCTTCTTGGTTTCCTGGCCAAGGTAGAGGTCGGTGTCCACCTTTATCTTAACACCGCTATAGCTTAGCGGCGCTTCAGTTACCACAGTGACAATATCCACGCCCTCGCGCACGCCAGTGACTATGAAGGGAGATGGTCTGAAGTCGGGATAGGTGGTGCCAGACCCGATGCCGGTGAGTAACGGCCGTGCCAGGAGACGCTCATCCGCAGCCTCGACCAGGCTCTGCACTTCTTCGTAGGTATGCACCCTACCCTTTCTTTCGATGACCCCGGCCCTGTTGAAATAGCGCCTGCACGCACCGTATGTCCCTTCCGGAATGCGACAGGTAATCGGGCAGGCCACGCACACAGGCTTATCATCGCCTGTTTCGGGCTGTACCGCATCTTCCGGGCAGACCCTCATGCATGTCTTGCATTCCACGCAGCCGTCACTTATGCGCGCCTTTTTCTCCTGTGTCGTGATGACCTCCAGGGGGCAGACTTCTTCGCAGATGCCGCAGCCTTTACATTTGTCAAGATCGATTTTCATGCGTCAAACTCCAGCGTTCAGTTCACGCGTTCCGAGTTGCGGGTTACATGTATTGGTCAACTCGAAACTCGGAACTCGCGACAATCAGTTCTCGTACGTTATCTTCCGCACGGGCGGCGGTGTGTTGCGGCTCACTTCGGTCTTCACTGCACCGTCGATCATGACCATGGCTACGCCGGGTATATCTCCGAGTTCGATGGCCTCCTTGGCGTCTTTGCCCGCTGAACCCATAGGCGCGTCAATCACCTGAAGGTCGGCCGCATCTCCATGCTTTATAATGCCGTGGGCCAGCTCGAACACCGCTGTGGTGTTACCGGTGGCGCAGCAGACCGCCTGCTCCGCCGGGATGTCGCACAGGGACGATATGAAATTGATCATGCGCCACATACCAAGGGGTATGACGCCGGTACCCGACGGTGCATCATTGCCCATGATCAGGCGGGAGAGCATGTTCTTCTCTTTCATATACCCAGCTATTTCCCGCGCGCTCTTGGGGTTTCCGCAATGCACGAGCTCAATCGCACATTCCGTATTCTCAATCACTCGGAGAGCCTCCGCCATCGCAATGCTTGTGGGTCCTCCGTTCAGATGGCACACAACCGTGGGCTGCGCCACAAGCACGTCATCGCACGTCACCGTCGAACTCCCCGGGATAGAGGTCCCGCCCACGTGCATGAGAACCTTCATGCCATACTTCTTTGCCCAGTCCACCATTTCCCGGGCCTCAGTAGCTGTCTTCACGCTTCCCAGCCCTATCTCACCAACCAGCCATACACCCTCTTCTGCAAGCTCTTTGAAATCAGATTCGATCAATCCCTTCTCCAGAATCAACGCGCCGCCATAGACCTTGACCCCCGCGGGGCGCGCGCCGGAGAAAGATTTATAAGCGAGCAGCGCAAGCGCTTTGGTGCCCTGGCGGTCTTTGGGCCGGCCCGGCAGATGGACCTCACCGGCTGATATCATCGCGGTCACGCCCCCGTGAAGGCTGCTCTCTATGAAACCCACCTGATTCTGGCGCGGAGTAAAATCGCCAAATACCGGATGTGTGTGAGAATCGATAAGGCCTGGGCACACAGTCATGCCCTGCACATTGATGATCTTTTCGCCTGTCAGGGCTCCATCCTTCTCAACGGATTTTATTCTGCCGTCCTCAACGAGGATGGACAGCGGCCCCTGTCGTATAGGATCGTTGATATCTCCCGTAAAGAGCGTGCCGACATTTTTGATTACCAAGCTCTTCATTTTCTCTCCTTTCTTTTCTCCAAGAGAATTTTAAGCCGTTCAATATCGCAGGGCAACTCATAAACACCGACCCCTGTCGCATCCGTTATCGCATTGATGATACTTGCCGCTTGCGGAATGAGTGCCGGCTCCCCCACGCCCTTCGCACCAAATGGACCCGTGGGTTCCGCGTCTTCAACCAGCATCACCTCTATGTCGGGCATGTCCATCGAAGTCGGCAGGTAATACGTGTCGAAGGATGTGGTCTTGCCGGGGATGAATTCCTCCATCAGGGCAAAGCCGATGCCCATCGCAATGCCGCCCTGGATCTGCCCCTTTATCAGCAGGGGATTAACCGCTTTACCCACGTCGTGGGATGCATGGACCTTTTTAACGTAACAGGCGCCCGTAGCCTCATCAACCTCGACCTCCGCCATGTGCGTGGCAAAAGCGTACGTCACATACGGCACGCCCTGAGATGTCTCTTTATCTATACCAGACGCAGGCGGGTCAAAGTAACCATCGAAACGGAGCGGCACTTCGTCTTTTGCCATCCGGTAAATCTCTGCGAGCGACTTGCCCCGATAGAAACCGTGTTGCTTCAGGCAGGCACGGAGTTTAAGCCCTGCCTCATGAACCGCGTTGCCGGAGATGTAAGTCTGGCGGCTGGCAGACGTGGAGCCCGCATCCTGCGATGTGGCGGTGTCGCCCCGGTCAAGCTTCACATGGCGCGGTTCTACATCGATGGTATCGAGCAGTATCTGGAGCAGCACAGTATCTGAGCCCTGCCCTATATCACAGGCACCCGTGTGGAGAATTACGCTCCCATCTTCCGCGAGTTCCACACTGGCCCCTGCGGGATTCGGTATGCCAGTATTCCCGATGCCGTAATACATACAGCCCAGGCCGAATCCGTTCCCCTGTCTCTTCTTACGACGTTGTCGCCAGAAAGGTTCCACCTGTTTGAGGGTCTCCAGAAGACCTGCGCTCCCCGCGAGCACCTGTGATGTCGCGGTCAATGATCCTTTCCTGAGTGCGTTCCTCATACGGATGTCCAGCGGATCCATCCCCAGCAGGGAGGCCGCTTCATCCAGCTGTGATTCGTGGGCAAAGGCCATCTGTGGTATGCCGAAGCCCCGCATCGCACCCGATACCGGATTGTTCGTGAAAAACATCCGGCTTTCGGCATGGACGTGCGGGACTTCGTACGGCCCTGTCGCGTGCACCGCTGCCCTGAGACAGACAGTTTCACCGTAAGAGGCATACGGGCCCGTATCCCCTGTTATGTTTGCCCTGACCGCTGTGATCGATCCGTCTTTGCGAAAGCCCGTCTTATATTCGATCCAGAGCGGGTGCCTTTTCGTATTTGACAAAAAGCTCTCTTCTCTCGTGAAACGCATCATGACCGGCTGCTTCACGTGATACACAGCAAGCCCCAGGAATCCCTCGACCGTGACATCCAGTTTGCCGCCGAAGCCTCCGCCCGTGGTCGCCTGCAGTACACGCACGCGCTCTTCAGGCAGACCGAGCATTCGCGCAACTTCAGAGCGCTTGTAGTGAACGTTCTGTGTGGAGGAGCGTATGACTATGCGCCCCTCGTCATCAGGATAGGCAAGACCCGCCTCCGTCTCCATGAAGGCGTGATCGACCCACTGCGTGGTATACGTGTGCTCGACTACTATATCTGCGTCGGCAAAACCCCTGTCGATATCCCCTTTGCGCAATGTTCTGAATGCAAGCAGCCTGCCTTCTTCGCGTACCTGTACGGGAGACTCAGCAGCCTGTGCGCAAGTGAGTATGGCCTGAATCTCCCTGTACTCCACTTTGATGAGTCCGGCGGCGCGCCGGGCGATCTCCTCATTTTGAGCTATCACCAGCAGGATGGGCTCTCCGACAAAGCGGACAATCCCGTCCGCCAGAAAGGGTTGATCCTTCCGTATGGCGCCGTAGGCATTCTGGCCGGGAATGTCAGAAGCGCTGAGAATGCGGAGCACGCCAGGCAACTCCAGCGCTGCCTGTGTGTCGATGCGTTCTATCCGGGCGTGAGGGCGCTCGCTCCTGAAAACGCAAGCGAAGAGCATCTCATCGGATTTCAGATCGTACGAGAATGCGGCTTTACCTGCGACCTTCACAGCAGCATCTACTTTGGTCAGGCCCCTGCCTACAAACATCTCATCTGCCTCCCAACAGTAAGCCAAGAAGATCGCGGACAACAGGCAGCTTATAGGCGAAGGAGGGCCGTTCTCCGCTGATACGGCGAATTTCTGAAAGGCAGAGGGATACTGCTTCCCTGATGACCGGAGCCTCTCGCTTCTTGCCGATGAGGAATAGTTCAACGTTCCTTGCTCTGAATGGCGCGGGCGTGCAACTGCCTATCGCGAGCCGGACATCAGTAAAGGTGTTATCGCTTTCCGATATAGCCCACGCAACACCGAGACGCGATATTGCCCAGGCCGCCCGTTTGGCAATGCGCCTGTAGCCCTCCGTGTAGCCGTCCAATTGCTCAATGCGCAGAGCAGAGAGTATCTCCTTCGAAGAGATGGCCGTCTTGTAAGGTCCGGTGATGAAATCCTCCAGCCGCTCCGCACGTACTTGATCGCGCGACTCCAGCACGACCCTGGCATCGTGTACGAGCAAGGGCGGGATTGTGTCGGCAGCTGGCGAAGCATTCACAATATTGCCACCAATGGTGGCCATGCTACGGATCTGCGGAGAGCCGATCCACGATGCAGCCTGGGAGAGCGCTGGCGCCAAAGTAGAGACGAGAGGGTCCATGCTGAGCGCCCGAAAAGAAGTAACGGACCCTATGTTGATGCGACCGTCAAGGATGTTTGCGCCCCATAGTTCTTTTAATCCTGAAATGTCGATTAGGTACTTGTGTGATTCGCCCTTCTTCATCCGAACCATGAGGTCGGTCCCGCCCGCGACTACTGCCGCGCCATCAGTATCCGCGAGAGTGACGAGCGCTTCCTGCTTACTTTTTGGCAGAATGCTCAAGAAACGGGGCAGCATCTTTTATCGCCTCGACGATCTGGGTGTATCCTGTGCAGCGGCATAACGTGCCGCTCATGGCCTCCCGGATCTCCTCCATACTCGGATCCTCTTTCCTCAACAGCAGACTGTAGCCGACAAGCAGCATCGCCGGTGTGCAGAAACCGCACTGGACCGCACCGTGGGTAATGAAGGTTTCCTGAAGCGGATGGAGCATCTGTTCGTCCCCAAGGAACTCTATGGTCTTCACATCGCGGCCATCCACTTTACTTGATAGCGTCAAGCAGGAGTAACAGGGCTCGTTGTCGATGAGCACCGTACAGACACCACACTCGCCTATTGAGCAGCCCTCTTTCACGCTGGTGAGGGAAAAGCGCTCCCGCAGTGTGGCGAGCAACAGCTCGTGGTCTTCCACTTCGGCCCTGACTGCTTTTCCATTGAGTGTGAACTTGAGAGTTTTCACGCCTCAGTTTCCATGTTTACAGGTTTACAAATCGACTGCTCAACAAACTCAACCATTCAGTTGTTCTATTCATATCGCCAGATACGATTTCCGTATATGGTCCGTGGTGAGTAAGTCTGCGCTCCGACCCTGAAGCACGATTCTGCCGTGTTCCAGCACATAGGTCCTTTCTGTGATCGTCAGGGTCTGGTTCACATTCTGCTCGACCAGGAGAATAGCAACTCCTTTTTCATGAATCTTTTTTATTATATCGAATATTTGCAGCACGATGGATGGCTGGAGCCCCAGGGACGGCTCATCGAAAAAGATAAGTTTGGGGTTGCTCATCAGAGCCCTTCCAATGCAGAGCATCTGCCGCTCTCCGCCACTTAATGTCTTTGCTTTCTGCGTCTTACGCTCGCTCAGCCGTGGAAACATTTTGTAGACTTCCTCGAGTGTCTGAGATGAATGCTCCATTTTCGTATAGCTGCCGAGAAAAAGATTGTCATAGACACTCATCTCCGGAAATACACGCGCTCCTTCAGGTACGATGGAAATGCCCTGTGCTATGATGCGTTCCGTCCGAAGGCTCCCAAGGTCTGTTCCATTGAAAGATATCTCTGCCTCCCCGTCGTCACTTCCGTTCAC
Organism: Syntrophorhabdales bacterium; assembly: GCA_035541455.1. NCBI lineage: Bacteria > Pseudomonadati > Thermodesulfobacteriota > Syntrophorhabdia > Syntrophorhabdales > Syntrophorhabdales bacterium. Next base: position 72,980 of record DATKNH010000020.1, on the reverse strand, counting down.
TTTCACAAGGCCGAGAATGCCCTTGAGCAATGTCGACTTACCCGCACTGTTGGGCCCGATTATCGATACCAGTTCGCCATCGCCGATCAAGACCTCAACATCAAACAGGACTTGAACGTCGCCATAATAGGCGTTCAGATGTTTTACTGAGAGCATATCTTCTCTCCCAGATAGGCGGTGACAACCCGTTCGTCGTTGCAAACGTCAAGCGGCTTCCCCTCGGCTATCTTCTGGCCGTAGCTCAAAACGACCAAACGTTCACACACTCCGATGATCGCCTGCATGATATGCTCCACGATGATCAGTATCTTGCCGCGTTTCTTCAATTCCCGTATTATGTTCATTCCCTCTTCGAGTTCCTTGGGGTTGAGTCCCGCAAGATTCTCGTCCATCAGGATGACTTCAGCACCGGTTCCCAGAGCCCTCGCCAGTTCAAGCCTCCTCCTCTTCTGAAGTGATATCGCAGTAGACGGCATGTCCTTGACGTCTGCAATATTGAGAAATTCCATTATCTCGTCGGCCTTTGGCTCAGACTCTCTGCGGCTTAAGTTCCGTCCGAACATGAGGGCGACCAGCACGTTCTCCCTCACGCTCAGCGTCAGAAAGGGATGTACGATCTGGGATGTTTTGGTGATACCCAAGCGGCACACGCGGTGGGGTAGTAAATTCCGTATGCTCCGGCCACGATAGACGATATCACCCTTATCCGGCCGGTAAATGCCGACAATCACATTGAACAGCGTTGTCTTCCCCGCACCATTCGGACCTATTATCCCGAGCACGTCCCCCTCGCGGACCTCGAACGTCACGTCCTGCAGTGCCCTTAGCGCGCCGAATGATTTGGTAAGATTCTGTACAGACAGCACACTCATCTCTTAAACCTCTTCAGCGACAGTGATCCTGTAATGCCGCGGGGAAGAAAAACGACCACCACCAGCAAAATCACACCGAGCGTGAGCAGCCACGTGTAGAGCAGCCTCGAGCCGATCACCTCGTTGGCGACGCTGAGCACAAACGCGCCCACGACCGGGCCCATGACTGTGCCGGTACCGCCAAAGAGCGCCATGATGATCATGTTGATTGTATGGAGCACACTGAAGACATCGAGCGGGCTGATGTAAGTCGACCAGTAGGCGTTAATACCGCCGAAGATCCCGATCAAGAACGCCGTGAGCGAATAAACAGAGACTTTGTACCTGCGTGTATTGATACCTGCCAATTCAGCAGAATCCTCCGCTTCTTTGATGGCCTTCAGTGCATAGCCGAACTTACTCCGGTTGATGACGAATACAAGAAAGACAACCGTACTGACCGCAACCAGGAATGTGTAGTAGAAAAATACTTCGTTATGGGCTATAGGAAGCGTTATACCGTGGCTTCCCTCGAAAAAGCGCACCTTGAACGTCCGGTCAAACTCGAGGACGATCTGCTTTGCCGCTTCGGCGAAGGCAAGCGTCGCTATCCCGAAGTAGGCTCCTCGCAGCTTCATGGTGTAGCGGCCAATGAAAATCGCAATCAAGCCCGACAGGATGCCGCTGATCACGATGCTCAGGAAAAAAGGGACGTTGGCTCTTGTCATGAATAACGCGGTCGCATAGTTACCTATCCCGAAATAACCCACGGCGCCGAAATCGATGTAGCCGGTGAAGCCCGACGTGAGGTTCCAGGCAGAAGCAAGACCTACCCACAGGAAGATCATGCAGAGCGTCCGGTAGTAGTAGCCCTCCGGACTGAGAAGCGGCACAAAGAGCAACGCAAAAAAGATGACGGGGCCTGCCCAGTTCTTTATCCTCATTCCACAATCCCCTTTCCGACAATTCCCTGCGGTTTCGCAATGAGGATGATAAAAAGGAGGATGAAAGTGATGGCGACGGATAGTCCGGAGTTGAGGTAGGTTGCGGTCAGGGACTGTAAGATACCGAGGAGGAGCCCCCCGAGAAGCGCACCAGGTATGTACCCCATCCCACCAAGCACAACCACACAGAAAGCGATAATGGTATACGGAAGACCCATCTGGGGATAGATGACGAAATAGGTCGAGAGAAGCCCGCCTGCCAATCCCGTAATTGCCGCGCCGAGCCCAAACGTGAGGGCATAGACCTTTTTGATGTCGATGCCGAGAAGTCGAGCCATCTCCTTGTCCTGGCTTGCCGCCCGTATTGCCTTGCCGAAACGCGCCTTTTCCAGAAAGAGGTAAAGACCGAATGTGGTTGCTATTGCGATCAGAAATGTCACCAGTCGGGCGATAGGTATGGTGATCGGTCCCACACCAAAGCCTACACCGGAATAGGACGTGGTGACAGTCCGGAAATCAGCGCTCCAGAGGAGCAGGGCGAGATTCGAAAGAATCAAATGGACGCCGAAGGTACAGAGATAGGAAATCATGGGTGGCGCCTCCACCACGCGGTTGATGAGCACTCTCTGAACGATATAGCCTATAACCCCAACGCTCACGATGGATACCGGTAGCGCGAGAAAAGGGTCGATGTTATACAGCGAGAACATCCAGTACGTGCTGAAGGCGCCGATCATTATCAGTTCGCCATGAAAGATGTTAACGATGTTCATAACGCCGAAGATAAGCGAGAACCCGCTGGAATACGCGGCGTAGACACCCCCCATGAGAAGGCCCGTGACAAGGGCCTGAACAAAGAGCGACATCTGTTACTTTCTCTCCTTCCAGGGCTTTGCCGGGTACATCACCGGCTGTTCAGCAGCGTCCTTAGGAAAAACTGTCGTCAGTTTCCCGTTCTGGACTTGAACCGCGATGGGAGGATGGTCAACATTGGCGCCGTCGGCACCGAACTTGATGCGACCATACACAGTGTTCCAGTCGCCGTTGTGTAATTCTTCCATGAGTTTCACCCGGTCGGCCTCTTTCAGCGGCGGTACCAGTCCCAGTTTCTCGATGCACCATTGCTGAACGAGAGCACCGCCGATTGACGCGACTTCCACATAATCGGGATATCTCTGGAATCTTTTAAAGTAGTTGTCGTTAAGCTGTTTTGCGGTACCAAAAACAGCATCCTTGTACGGCATGTTGGGCGCCCACTCGGCAGCAGCAACCACATATTCCGCATCCTTACCCAGCGACTTTACAAAGTCAGGAACGGTCGGGCCGTAGCTGAACGCAACCAGTTTCGGCGCAAAGTCGACTTCCTTTAATGACTTCATCACGCTCAGGGCGACCTTCAGGTGAGAGCCGACCAGTACCATGTCGGGATTTTTCGCCTTAACCTTGAACATCATGGAATTGTAGTCGTCAAGACTTATAGGAAAGAGTTCCCAGTAAACCTCTTCTATTCCCGCCTTCTTCAGGTACGATCTGTAACCCTCGCACGCAAGGGCGGAGAAGAGCACGTCCGCACCGATGATGGCGGCCGTTTTCGGTTTTGGATTGAGGATGGTGGCGATCTCTACGCATCCCCTCACCTCTTCGGTCGCCTTGCCGAGCGTCGAGAAATAGTATTTAAACCCTCTTTCGAAGAGCTTATTTGAGCTCGCGCCTCCGGAAATCATGGGATATTTGTATTTTTCCGAGATAGGTGTGGCCGCAAATACGGAATCACTGCCGAATCCCCCAAGGATAAGATCTACCTTTTCCACTGTTGCCATGCGTTCCACCAGCTTAGCGCTTTCAGCCTTATCACTCTTGTCATCAAAGAAAACTATCTCCACCGGGTACTTCTTCCCTTTTACGTTGATGCCGCCGGTGGCATTTATTGTGTCTGCCCAGAAGGTATACGCGTCTTTGACCAGGTTGCCATCCTTGCCAAAGACGCCCGTGAGGGGAAGCTCACACCCGATCCTGAATTTGGCGCTTTGGGCACACAAGACACTTGGCACCAGAAACCCTGCAACAATGCCGATAAAGAGTAATGCTTTCACGTACCTCATAAAAACCTCCCTATATCTGTTTTTTGTTGCCTCTCCATTTTTAGTCCATTTCCTGAGTTGATATCCGTAGCCTTGAGCCTGAAGCCTTGAACCTGTCTCACCTACACCCACCGCAACGTGACTGTCTTTTCGTCAAGAAAAAGTTTTATTGAATCCATTCGCGATTTTGACATACCGAGAAAGGAGTCCTTCTTTGAACCGAGACCGAAGAAGGAGTAGGGCTGTGGGATGCCGGCGTTGACGCCGACGTTGCCTACTTCGCACTCTCTTATAAACTTGCGCGCGGCCTTCCCGCTCTCGGTCACGATACACGCAGAGTGACCGTAGTTGGTGCTATTCATCCAGCCAATCACCTCATCCAGGTCTTTTGGACGCATCAGGTTGGCGAGCGGGCCGAATGCCTCCTCTTTCCCCAGAGGGTCCATGTCCGGCGTTACATTCTCGAAGATGGTGGGCGCAATAAAGTAACCTTTCTCGTAGCCCTTGGCCTTTGTGAGACGGCCATCGAGTGTAAGCTTTGCTCCTGCTTTGATGCCGGACTCGATGAAGAGCTCCACTTTCTCCTTCCCCTGAAGGGTGGTCAATGGTCCCAATTCCACCGTTTCGTCCAGACCGTAGCCCATCTTCATCGCTTTTGATGCAGCGACAAAAGCGTCTCTGACTTCGGTGTAGCGCCGGTCATCCCCTATCACCGCAACATTGTCGGAACCAAGGCAGCGCTGACCCGACATGCCAAAACAGCCTCGCAGGAGATAGTTGACCGCATTATCAACAGGAGCGTCCGGCATCACCACAATGTAATTTTTGCCATTACCATTGAGCGACGAGCGTTTCCCGTAGTGTCCACACAACTCGAAAAGCTCTTTCGCGACTCTGGTGGACCCGATGAGCCCCACACCCTTCACTCTCGGGTCAGAGAGTATGACTTTGTTCAATTCCCGCTCAGGGCCCATGTGCACGAGGTTGACCACGCCAGGCGGCAGGCCGATCTCGTCGGTCACCTTCATCACCGAATCTGCAGCAAGCGGGTCCTGGCGGCTCGGCTTGACAATGACGGTGCAGCCGCACGCGAGGGCATACGGCACAAAGGACGACCACGCATGCGTCGGGATATTGCCGGGCGTGATGATCAGAAAAACGCCTACGGGCTCGCGGATCTGATAGCAGTCGATACCGGTGGCCAGCTGCTCTACGTGCTCGCCCCTGTAGTAGCTGTACATCGAACTTCCCGCGGCTTCAATATTCTCAACAATCCTCGCATTGGTGCCGCGCGCTTCGTCTATCGTACAGCCATGGTCCTGCACAAGTATGCGGGACAGCCACTCTGTCTTTTCCACTACTTTTTCGCGCAGGGTGAAGACCATCTTGGCCCTGTCCCTGAAAGGCACGTTCCGCCATTTGTTAAACGCCTCATGCGCCGAACTAATCGCTGCCTCAACGTCACCACGCGATGCAATCGGGGCCTCTGCTATGACTTCATCGGTCGCCGGATTGGTCGTCTCGAAATACTGACCGGTCCCCGGTTCCACCCATTGGCCATCTATGTAATTTTTTAATTTGCCGTAGTGTTTCGCCACCTCTGGTACAAGTGCCATTCCTACCTCCTTGTTAACTGCATAGACATCAGCGTTCAGCGAAAAGTATCTGCACCCCTTCGGCGCCTCACCGCTTCACTTTGCGTCGGCCGCTGGCAGTCAGCGATTGCCTCCCGAAGTAAATTTTGAATCTGTCTCTTAAAACGTCGGCGGGGTGATGACCCATATCACTACCGCGTCTTTGTTGCTTCTATTGTTCCAGTTGTGGGGCACGTGTGATGAAAAATAGAAACTCTCATTTTTGCGCACAACATGAACCTTGTCATCGAGCAGGAGTTCCATCTCTCCCTCGATCACGATCCCGAACTCCTCGCCCTCATGGCTATACATGCCGTGTGAACCGCCACCCGGTTGTATGACCGTGTAAAACGGTTGCATTTTCCTTCCGTTCACGCTCTTGACGAGCGACTGTATCCTGGTATCCCATCGGCGGAGTTGTATATCAACACGCTCATCCGGGCGGGTAATCACATCTTCCTTGTTGTGACGGACCATAAAAAAATCAACTATGTTCACGTTTAGCGCTTTCGCAATTTTCTTAAGAGTGGAGATGGAAGGATCCGCCTTACCCCTCTCAACCTGAGATATAAGCGACGTGGTGCATTCCACCAGTTCCGAAAGCTGGCGTATGTTGAGATTACGTTGCAGCCTGCATTCTCTTATTTTCTTGCCTATGTCCATCACATCATTTCTGCTGGGAGAGGTGCGAATTAAGTAATCTTTAACTTATTAAATTATATTGTCAAGCAAAAAATTGGAAGGTGTTAGTGGGTACCCGGCTGCAGTGTTATCTACACGAGCTCCTCAGCGATGTGCAGCTCTTTTGTCCATGCTAAAATCACCGGCGCCTCTCGCACAGACCGCCAGGAATCCTCCGGCAATCGCTATGTCCTTCATGAACATGAGCCACTGCGTCTGGTCAGCAACGTTTGAGTGAAATAGAAGTGGGGCCAGGATACAAAAGCCTGCCAGTAGAAAAGCGAACAGGCGGGTCTTGTATCCCAGTATAACGCCTATGGACCCCACTATCTCGAGCGCGATAACCAGCGGCAGGAGTATAGCCGGCACGCCGTGCGATTGCATGTAGTGAGCTGTAGAATTGTATTTCAGGATTTTGCCTGCGCCGGATTCCAGAAACATCACCGAAATGAGAATCCGCCCCGCCAAATCCAATAGATTATACGTAGTCCCCATGATCTCCCCCCTGTGTATTCGCAATCAGGAGCTGTCACCACCGCGCCGCGGCCCTGCCTGGATAACGCTCACTTCCCATCCATCAACAAAAACACTGCCAACCCTGTGGGTCAAGCTATTGTTGCCCTCAGCGGTGACCACCACTTTTCCTTCCGTTCCGTCCTGTGTTGCGCTGAAGCTGATCCACGGATATTTGGTCTCCACACTGAACCTGCAGTCAGGTGACGAAGCCGTAACCCTGATTTCTGCCCTACCGCCCCAGACATCAAAAAAGTGGATTGTAGTCGGTGTGACTTCGAACCTGCACGCGTTCTCCTGTGCATAAACAAAGGCGGACAGAAGAACAATGAGACACATCACGCAGACGCCTGTGGCGATAGATTTTATCATAAGCTCTCCGAAGAAAAGGCTCGCCTGCTTTAACCGGCCGACTGTGCGATAAATTTAGGTCTTACAGTGATAGATTTCAAGCATGGCAGGCAAGTCTCTGCCAGGCAGCTTCCTGTCCCTCCTCAAAGACCGTCGTAGTTCGCTCCGCGAGTATAGTCTTATAGTCTGCTCTTTTGCAGCGACGCGCACAGAAGTGTGGTATAAGTAAATCATGCTCAAAAAGATCGTCTCCGGCGGTCAGACAGGCGCTGACAGGGCGGCTTTGGACTTTGCTATACAACGCGCCATTCCCCACGGGGGATTTGTCCCTAAAGGCAGAAAAGCAGAAGATGGGCCGATCCCAAGCCGCTACCGGGTCAAGGAGACGCGCACCGCGAGCTATCCTCAAAGAACTGAACAGAACGTCATCCATTCCGACGGCACACTTATCATATCCCATGGCAGTCTCACTGAAGGCTCAGCCAATACTCAAGCCATGGCCGTAAAGCACGACCGACCCTGGCTCCATCTCGATATGAAGAGACTTACCGTACGAGAGGCGACGCAGATGCTGCGTTCCTGGGTGGCAGAAAATCACATTGAGGTGCTCAATGTCGCAGGCCCCAGGAAATCGCGCGACCCGTTGATATACGACACCACATTTGAAATCCTGCAGGCCACTTTTTCGTAGGAACATAGGCCGCGCTGAGCTGTCGAGTGTATCACGTTGCAGGAATCATCCATGCGTGCACCGCGAGAGACGGCAAAGACCCACCTGCTATATCTTGCGGGTAACCAGGTAGAAAGCAAATCCTATCATCACAGCCTGCAGGCAGGTAGCTAATACATGAGCCAGCGAGTCGAAATTGGATGCCAACTGCTGGTACGCGCTTGATGTGAAGCCAAAGAAGGAGATCACATAAACAGTGGCTTCTTCGATGCGCACATGTATGACATCATCCAGGAACAGTCTTGAGATCCACCCTCCTGGTTTGGCGGGATACAGCCTCAATGCCACCAGTGCGGCGCCGCATAGCACTAAAAAGTTATGGAGCAGATCTCGCATCTCGCCTCACTCACAGGAGCACCGCCTACGCCACATCCCTTCCTCAACGCCCTCTGCATCTTCAGTCGGCATCTCTGGACAGGACCCTTGTTGAAAGACTCAGCAAATACCCTGCCAGAGATCACTCTCCGTTCTCCCTCAGCCGATCCGTCAAGCCCGACACCCGATGAGTCCGCCGGGCAACCGCCGCGATAAAGGCCTCTTCACTACCCCAGATGTCAACCCGGTCTCTCGCCCGTGTCACAGCAGTGTATACGAGCTCTCTCGATACGACTTCGGAATGTCTGTCCGGCAGCAAAAGGAGGACATGGTCAAATTCGGATCCCTGGCTTTTGTGAACAGTACTAGCGTGCGCTGCCTCGTAGGCTGTGAGTCTGCCGGGAAGGACTTTCTTGAAGGCACTCTTTTCCGTTGGGAAGAAAACTCTCAGGCTCGCTGTTTCCGGGTCCTGTAGAATAATGCCCACATCTCCGTTGAAGAGGTTCAACCTGTAGTCATTTGCGGTTATCATAAGAGGTTGTCCTCGGTACCATCTGCCTTGCCGCCGCATCAGGCCACGCCTGGCGGCCAGTTCCTGGATTGTACGGTTGATGGCCGTAACTCCGTAAGGACCTTCACGAAGTGCACAGAGCATATGAAATCTGCTGAAGAGAGCGAAAGCTTCTGCGGGCTCATCCGCTCTCAGATAACCGGAGTGATACTTAAGCACGCTCTGTTCCAATGCATGAGCCAGGCGCTCTGCCGACGGGACCTCCCGCCACGAAATGTCTTTGAACGTAGCGCCTTTGAGCAGCTCAAGAGCTGCCCTGCCCTCTCCCGTCTTAATCAGATCGCTCAACACGCCTATGCCGCTCCGCCCGCCGAAGCGGTAGTTCCTCGCCAGCATCACTGCTGAACCAGCCAACGGTGTGATGTTCTGCTCGTTCGCAGGAAGTCCATGAGTAATAAATCGCCGAACCTGTTTTCTGAATGCTGCAGAAAACGTATTGGCACCCGCAGCCTCACAGATGTCGCCAAAGACTGCTCCCGGCTCCACCGATGCCAGCTGCTCCTTGTCACCGAGAAGGATAAGCCTGCCATCTTCCTTAAGTGCACTCGCCAAGTTCGCCATGAGCGGAAGGTCGACCATCGACGCCTCATCTACCACAACTACGTCGTAGGGGAGCGGATTATCTTTATTAAACCTGAAGCTCGCTCTGCCACGTGCTCCCAGAAGACGGTGGAGCGTCGATGTCTCCTCCGGTATCCGGGCTTTCACATCATTCGAACAATCGATGCCCGCCTTACTCTCTTGTATCACTGCTCTCAGCTTGGCTGCTGCTTTGCCGGTGGGCGCTGCCAGGGCAATGGCCGGCCTCTGACCATGTGCGTGCTCCACCATGAGCGCGAGAATTCTCGCCATGGTAAATGTTTTGCCTGTTCCCGGACCTCCAGAGATTATCGTGAGGCCGTTCTGCATTGCCGCCAGCGCGGCTATTCTCTGCCAGTTTAACTCTTCTCCTTGTTTATCAGGGAAGAGTCGTCGAAGGCTGTCTTCCATGAGCCCATCATTTATCGACCTCTTCGGGCTTCGAGCTTTTGCACGGAGCGCACTCGCCAGCTCACCCTCGTAATCCCAGTAGCGATGCAGGTACAGCCGATAACTCCGATCTAGAATGAGCGGCTTGAATTCTCCCGCTCTCCCGACAACCGGCGTTGTGCTCAGGCTCTTCACCCACTTCGCGAGATTAGGGTAGTGTGTTGAGTGAGTGCCGAGGGCATCTCTGCTCCCGATGGGCTCTGCCGCCCAATCTGCCAGGGCCACACACACGTTTCCCTTTCCCACGGCATTACTTGCAAGTACAGCCGCCAGGCGGAGGTCTTCAAGAACGTCTGCAGAGACGCCCGCCGACAACCTTACCATCCAGTCGGCGAAATGGAGGTCAAGAACGCCGGCGTGTTCTGTCCGCTGATATGAATCTTCTCTGCTCATGACGCTTACGCTCCCGACACATATTCACCGAGAGAATCAATAAAATCAGGCGAAGGCCGGTGAAAAAAGATGCCCTCGCTGCAGCCCGGTCTGATGCCCCTGAGGAAGAGGTAGTAAACGCCGCCGAAGTGAGTAGTATACGAGTAATCTGGTATCCGCAATTCCAGGAAGCGATGCAGGGCAAGCGTGTAGATATGGTATTGGAGCGTATAAAGCTCCTGCGCCATCACCTGTTCTAGTCTTTCTGCCCCGTAGTCCACCGCTTTCGGGCCCAAATAATTTGATTTCCAATCGACAAGGTAATATTTGCGATCGTGCTGGAAGACGAGGTCTATGTAGCCTTTGAGTATACCCTTCACCGGCTTGAATCCGAGCCTCCTGATGAGAGAGCCGGTAGAGCCCGTACTGCGGCCCGCCCGGGAGGTGAAAAGAGTTCCCAGCGCATCAGGCGTGATCAATGACAGGGGCAGGTGGAACTCCAGCTCATGAATACGATGGGAAGGCGCGAGGGTCGAAAGGGTGAGAGAGCTCTCCTTCTCCAGTGGAGCGGTCAGGACGTCCTTAACCATTAGGCAAACAGTATCTGTCCAGTCCGGAGCAAAACCATAACGGTTTAACATCGCAGACACCAGTGCCCGTGCGTTATCCGATTCAAAACAGGCAAAGTCGAGCCGCTCGAAAATAGCGTGCAGGCAGTTTCCTGCTGTCGCTCCTGCGGGGAAGGAAAAGATGGAAGTCTCTTCGGCTTCAGGCACACGCTCAGCTTCCTCCCACGGCAAAGCTTCCCCGGTACGCCCCTCATCTCGGTCGGGCACATCTGCCGCCTCCTCTTTTCCTGAGGTAATCGCCGAAAAGCTGGAAACCCGCCAATCCAGCTCGATGCCTGTTGTAAAACTTCTGGCGGTGAGAAATTCAGGTTGCTGCTGTGATGTGAGCCCGGGGGACACCTCTTCCTCCGGAGGGGGTGCTATTTCAATAGCGCCCTGAGACCCTTGTGCAATAGTCTCGATCTCGGCGAGGAGATCTTGATCCGGGCTCTCCTTGACGTGATTTCCAAGCTCCGACAGATTGCAGCCCCCTGAGGCTTCACCGTGAAGCAGGTACGCGAGCGCCGACGTCTCGGAATCCTTAATGCAGCCCCATGCCATGTAACATCTGTTCTTCGCGCGCGTGAGCGCCACATAGGTCAGCCTGATGTTCTCTGCCAGCTGCTCTGTTCGGGCACACTCCATTGCCGCTTCCTCCGGGTTAACAGACACATCAACAACCGAGCAATATTCCTCCTCCCTGGGATGATAGGCGAACACCGGTTGTTCAGACTTGGAATCACCCCACAGGAAGGGGCAAAAGACTATGGGATATTCAAGACCCTTACTCTTGTGCACGGTTACGATTTTCACTGCCAGTTCATCTGTCTCCAGTCTCATCTGATGCTCGTCGGGCGGAACATCGCCGACCGACTGGCGCCTCTCAGCCAGCCATCCGAGAAGCCCCTCCATGCCCAGTTTCTCCTCTGTTGAGGCCCTATGGAGAAGTTCGAGTACATGGAGCAGATTGGTCACACGCCGTTCTCCGTCAGGGAACGACCCCAGGAGCCGCTTCACGTGTTCGCGCGCAAGGAGCGTCCGGGCCATGCTGATGAAGCCCGCATGCGACCAGAGCAGCCGGTACTCTTCGAACCGTGTGAGCCACTGATCCCAGAGAGGTTCATTCTCCATGAGGGCAGCGAGTTCGTCTCCTGTGACGCCCAGCATTTTCGTTGCCAGAGCGGTCCTGAGCCTGCCGTCATCGGAGGGATCGGAGACCGCCTGCGCTATGCGCTCCAATTCACGGGCTTCCTCGCTCGTGAATACAGACTCGCCGGTATAGATGACAGCAGGTATATTCACGCGCCTTAACGCGGCCTGCATCCCCTGTGCTTCCCGGTTAGTACGCACGATCACCGCCATGTCTCCGGCACCAACAGCACGTCCGCCTAGATGCATTTCGTTCCTTCGGCCTGCTTCGAGAATTCTTCCAATTTCAGCACAGACAGCCCTGTAGAGCATCTGTCGCGCAGCACCTCTTGTAAGCGGCTTTCCATCCTGCCGGTTAAGGAACCACACTTTGAGCGGTGAAGCATCCACGCTACCCTTTATGGTGAGCTCCGCTGATGCTACCTCGCCCTCCTTAACCGGCACGTACCGCACCGGCTCAAGAAGAAACGGGGCTTCACATCTGCCAAATAAAGAGTTGACAGCCCTGATGAGCGGTTCTGAAGACCGCCAGTTCCTGTCGAGGGTGAAGCGCTCCGCCACATCACCCGAGGCTCGTATGTACGAGAAGAGATCAGCTCCCCGGAACCCAAAAATGGCCTGCTTGGGGTCGCCTATGAGAAAGACAGCTGACCCTTCGTGCCCGTAGATGCGCTTGAATATAGCGTACTGCAGAGGATCGGTGTCCTGAAATTCGTCGATGAGCGCAGCCTTATATTGCTTTCTGATCTCTGCAGCAAGCTCCCCTCCTCCCTCTCCCTCAAGGGCGCCGTGCAAATCGAGCAGGAGATCGCTGAAAGCGCGTACATTCTTCGCCAGTTTTCTCTTTGACGATTCGCGCCTTACGAAGCCGATCAGTTCCTTGCGAAGCTCCGCTACTTCCCGCTCGCAACCCACGGTCGCCTCTTCCAGCCGGCTGCGCAGCAGCTCGCACTGCTTGAAAAAGGGATGCGCCGGAGGAGAGGCCTGTTTCTTTACTGCGCCGGCCCTGACAGGTGGATCAAAGCAGAAGTAGTTAAGGGTATCGGGAACGGGCAGAAAGTAGCCGGATGAGAAATAACTGTCAAGCTCCCGAACGACCCTATCCACGGCTTTCTGTGTATAGATGGACCGGCTGAGGCCCGGATCATTCGCGAGGATATGATATATATCCTGGCGTGACGTCCCCCAGGAAATAGCGGCATCGGCGAAGAGCTCGGAGCAGTCCCGCTCCAATCCCTGTAGCGCAGCGTTTCCCGCAGTGCATGCTCCCCTCAACACGCGTACAAAAGGGTCTCTGACGCAGAGGCGCGCCAGGTCCAGAAGTTCTTTCGGGTCAACATATTTCCGGATGCAACTGAAGAGCTGGGCCGAGCCCTGATAAAATTGAATTCTCCAGAAGTCGTGGATGACTTCCTTGATCATATCGGTTTCGTCTTCCACCAGCTCAGTATCAAATAAGCAGCCGCTTTCGAATGCGTGAGCATGCAGGGCCCGCAGGCAAAATCCGTGAATGGTAAAAATAGCACTCTCGTCGAAGCTTCGCAGAGCGTCCATCAACAGGCGTCTGGACCGCTCATGATTGGCTGTGCGCGACAGAAGACCCGCGAGAAAAGGATCGCCATCTGATCCGTGTGCAAAAGCTCGAAGCGCATCCTTGATCCTCGCCCGTATCCTGCTTTTGAGCTCATCCGTTGCTGCCTTGGTGAACGTAACCACCAGGATCTCTCCGGTGGAAAGACCTTTTTCGATGAGCAGCCTCAGATAGAGCCCTGCCAGGGCATAGGTCTTACCCGTGCCGGCGCTTGCTTCGATGAGGTTCCACCCCTGCAGAGGGACATCGAGCGGCTCGAACGTTAGTTGAGGAGATTCGGGAGGCTTTACACTCATCATGCCTTCTGCCTGCGTTCCAGTAAAGGATCAAGAAGCATCCGTGATACTTCCCCGAAAGGACCGTCAAAAAGCGCAGTCCCACTGAAGCAGAGATTGAGATAGGGATCCTCGCCCTCACCACGAACCGATGGCGGAGACCCTTCCCACTTGGCCCGTGCAGCGCTCGTGGCATCAGCAATATCGTGATCCCTCTTTATTCGTTCTGCAAATGCGAACGAAGATTCCGGAAAAAATCTGAGGGGCTCGCTGAGGCCCTGCCAGTAGCAGCGGAGGAGCGATTCGATTATCGTTGCCGCGTTTTCGACAGGCTCAAAGCGCCACGCCTTGTCCGTGGCAATACAGCGACTCGTACGCGGGTATTCGGGATTTCCCATCATGTTAAGGATCAGGTGATCGATCCACGCCCCGAACTGATATTTGCCCCTGTCTTTTGCAAAACGGTAAAAAAGACTCCCCGACGACCAGATATTATCGAGACGGCCTGATACTCTGAACCCACCGATCTCAAAATCCACCGCGAGAGGCGCCAGAGGCAGCGTGGCAATATGCGGCTTGATCACTTCCGCATATGTCTCTACCCTCCTCTTCAAATCTGCGAACGCCAGGTCCCCGGGCACTCCCGGAGGAAGAATGCCTTGCGCACGCACCACATCAAGGTAGTGATCCAGCTCTTGACCGGACAGGGCACGTTTGAGCAACAGGCCCCCAAGAGCGTACTGATCGAGCCTGTCAATCGTAAAGGGCTCCTCCCCCTCGAGAAGACGATCGGACTCTTCCAGGTACATCCCGAATCTGTACCTGAGAAAGTAGCGCGCAGGATTCTCATAGAACGTTTTCAAGTCCTGTATCGAGACGTGCTTCCATTCCGGCGGCGGCTCTTTCAATGGTGCTGCTATAAAGGGAGGAGCTCCCTGGTGTGGTTGTGTCCGCGCTATTGCCGTTTCCAGATCCTCCTGCGAGTAACTGAGCAGCAGTTCGTTACTATCAAAATACGAAAAATTGAATGGTTGTAGTCGGTGCTGTGTAATGAGAAAATCTGTCACGGAAGATTTGTCTGAAGAAAAACCCTGCTCACAATAATCAATGAGCTCGCTTACGAGCACCGACGGTGGGATCGTACTGTTGTCCTTGATGCTCTGGCCCACGTAGCTGATATAAAAAACATCGCGAGCGGAAAGCAAAGCTTCCAGAAAGAGATACCGGTCCTCATCGCGCAGCGAACGGTCGCCTGGCTGTGGGTCCTGCGCGATCAGGTCAAAGACAACCGGGCTTTCCTCCCGCGGATAAGCGTCATTGTTCAAGCCGATCAGAGCCACTACTCGAAAGGGGATGCTTCTCATGGGCAGCATCTCGCAAAAAGTAACGCCGCCAGTGAGGAATCCCGCAGATCGCTTCTCAGTCTGAAACCGTGTCGAGAGATAGTAGCGCACCACGTCGATCTCCACCGGCTGTTCGAATCCGGAGAGCTCCTGAAGATGGAGCAGTTTTTTGAGCTCATTCCTCAGGAGCTGTGTATCCCCCGCATTTTCCGCAGTCTCTGTGATGAAGGCAGATCTCAACGAATCGAGCGTATCTCCCCACTCAGCGAGCGCGCGCGGTTTGTCGAGCGTTCGGACCGTGCCGAACAGCTGCTCCAGAAATTGAAGAAATTTACCGAGTATCATTGCATCGCTCCCCTCAACACCGTAAGGAAGCGTGCTCAGAAAGAGGCTCTCATCATCCCCCCGCAACGCATAACCAAGGATGAGTCGCTGCATGCCGGCTCTCCAGCTGTTCGCTTCAAAGGGCGGTACACCAAAAGCAGCCCTGTGCTCTCCGTCGATACCCCACCGTATCCGTGTGTCGAAAATCCATCGGTGAATCACATCGATCTCTTCGGCCGCGAGGCCAAACCTGTCCCTCACAATATCCGCATTGAGTATGTCCATGACCTCTGAGGCCTGAAGCCTGCTCCTCGAGAGACCAGTGATCTTCAGGAAGATATCTATGACCAGGCTCTCCGAGGGGAGACTCCTGTCCGCAATGGAATAAGGGATTCGCTTCGACTTCTCCTGACAAGCATCAAAAACCGCAGAGATGTACGGCGCATACATTTCTATGGCAGGCGTCATAACGAGGATGTCCTTGGGGGTAAGGCCCTTGCGCGTCTCGAAAAGGTAGAGCAGCCTGTCATACAGTATCTCGATCTCACGCCACGGGCTGTGGCAGGCGTGGATCTGCAAGGAAGAGTCTGCAGATTTGACCGCTGTCTGAGGGCTGTCCTGCCCCCTGTTTCGCAAGGTCAGTATGTCAGACTGGATGGCCGAGAGCAGTGAATCTTCTCCCGGATCGATAAAATCAGACGAGGGTTCCGGCTGTAGGTCGAAAACAGCGCGAAAGAAATCCCGTCCCAGTCTTCCAAACGATGCAAGCAAAGGATTGCCTACGTCAAAGTGTAAATCCGCACCGGAGGAAGACTTCCCTGCTTCCGCCCTCTCTATGCTGACAATCTTTCTCTCAGGTACAATGTCTGCCCAATATTCCTTCGAAGGATTAAAGAGAAAGAGATGAACCGGGATGAGGTTCGCAAGGGCTTTGATAATCTCCAGGTGATAACGAGGCAGAGTCGGTATGCCGAAAATAGAGAGGCGCTCCGGCAGGCCGCCTCTTCCGCGGGAATCGTCCGCGCTGCGTGCAGGGGGTGTTTGCTGCCAGGAGCAGAGTATTTCCAGCGCGCTCCGCCAGATGCCCGCGCGATGCGCGCTCCCCTCTCCTCGAAAGAGGAGGCGCCAAAGTTGTGCCTGCCAGTGGTTCTCGATACCCCTGTCCCATCCGAGCGCCTGTTCCGGGCGGTAGATCGCGTATGCATCAAAGACATCTGCAATGCGCTCTGCCAGCTGGAGGTTCTTGAGGTTGTGCTGGCCATCAGCAAGGTAGAAGCGCAAGCTCTCAAATCCTTCCCGATCAAGGCAACCGGGCAGTATGTTCATAATACGCCATGCGTTTACCTGCGGATTCAGAATCTCCAGGTCAGTCACATTACCAGCCACCGCCCTTAATACTTCCCACATGAAGCGATTTGGAAAAGGGAATCGGCAATTGGCCCAGACACCAAGCCTCGCTGCGAGCTGTATCGACAGCCAGCGCTCCATGCCCCTGCTCTGGACAACAATCACCTCACTTACCAGGGGCGAGGAAAGAGGTACCGCAACAACCCCTGCCAGCTGTTCTACGAGCCTTTCCATTCGATTGCTGGTGTAAACGTTGAGCCCTGACATCAAACATATAATAGCAGACTAATGCGCAACGGCCAAACAGGCATCAACCTCCATTGTAATGGGGCGATATATTGTTTTTGTGATCAGGTGTGCTATATAGTTAAGAAAGATCCTAGCTAGCGCTCAAGGAGCAAACTCAATCATGAAAAGGAACGGAAAGGGAAGCGGGAGAAAAGAGACGGGCAAAGTGCATGCTGACCAGGAGACGCAGGAGATTAAGAAGCTCTGGGAGTCCATGCCTGAAGAAGCACGGGATGAATTGATGCGCCTTGCTGAGGAAACCGACTCTGAAGACGACTTTGTCAGGGCTGTTTTTGTTGGTGACTGTCCGCGCTGCTCAAGCGCAGATACAGGCATGCCGGATGGCCCCGATGGTGAAGAGGACCTGACGGTGGGTGTCTGTGGAGCGTGCGGTTATATCTGGTGCCTCGAATGCGAGCGCGAGCTTGATGCGGGCGCACCCTGCGGTCATTGGGCCATTTGTGAGAGCTGCGACGAACTGGAGGATGAGTCGGGAATCTGCAGCACATCTCCTGACGAGTGCGAGGTAATTCAGACCTGGCTTTCGCAGAAACGGTCCTAGACAGACCCCGCAAGCGACGGGAATGGAATCGCAATAGCACTCACAGGACACTCTGCGGCGCAGAAGCCACACTCCTCACAGAACTCGTCCTCCACGCAGGCGCACTCGTCCCTCAGGACAAGGGCTCTGGGCGGACAAACTTCGATGCAGGCGCCGCAACCGGTGCATGCTGTTTTATCGATAACAGGTAGCATCAGATTGTAATCCCCACTCTAAAACCATCATGGATAGCGTTGTTGAGTCGCCTCGGTCTTTTCGCGTCGCCGGCAACATAGATCTCTTTCTTCGAACCCTGAAGCGCGCCAGACCACCAATCGGCCGGCTTTCTCTGCGCGGCAACTATGGCATTCACGTCCAGAATAGTCTCCCCCTTAGCCCCTGATACTCGGGCCCTAGTCCCGTCTATGGCGAGAAGGCGGCACCCTCTGAGCAATGTGGCCTTGCCTTCTTTCAGTCTTCTCATGTATCCCCAGAGATAGAAGGGATTGACATCCCTTCCCAACTTCGCTCCCTCTTCGACAATAAAGAGATTGAAGGCACCACCCTTCCTGAGGAGAAAAACAGCCACACCGAGTGCGACTCCGTCCCCACCGAGAATGAGTATATTGCCGGAGGGCGTAATGCCTCCGGCAATGATGTTCCCCGGAGAGAAAACAGGAAGTGCGCCGGCGCCTGGCGGGATGCTTTCAGTCGCACCAGAGGTAATAACAATGGCATCAGCCTCTTCCCCTGCGAGGGCTTCGGAAGTCGCCGCGTATCCGGTCCTCAGCTCCACGCCTGCTTTCAGACACGCGTCCTCCAGATACTGCACGGGACGCAGAAGTTCTTCGGCACCTTCATCCACCTGGGACGCAAGAAGTAGCGCGCCACCGACATGTGCACTCTTTTCCCAGAGTGTCACCTTGTGGCCTCGCTGAGCCGCAACTGCAGCGCATTGCAGGCCTGCCGGTCCTCCGCCCACGACGATCACTTTTTTCTTGCGGCCTGCCGGCGCAAACCCCCGGTATCCCCACGAGGTTTCTCCTTCGTGACCGAGTGTCGGGCGTACTGAACACATGAGGGGTTGATGAAAATAGAGACGAGAAAAACAGAGATTGCACGCAATGCAGGGAATGATCTCCGACTCCTTCTTCTCGGCAATTTTTCTCGGTAATCCAGGATCTGCAATCATGGGCCTGCAGGCTTCCCAAAAGTCGATTGTACCGGACGCAATAGCCTCTTCCGGAACGTCGGGAGTGAACTGGCGAAAGGCCATCATGACAGGAACCTTTGCCGCCTCTTTCACTTTACCCGCTACCCACAGCCAATGACCCATCGGCACATCTCGTGTTATGACAGGGACAGACGATTCGTGCCATCCTATGGTCACACTCAGGTAGTCCGCTCCCGCTTCCTCTGCTATGCGGAAGCTTTCCAGGCTCTCTTCCAGCGTATTCCCTCCACGGTCATCGAGGAGTTCCAGGCCGCAGAGGCGTATCCCAACGGGCACATTCTTTCCCACTTCTGCCTTGACCGCTCCCAGCACCTCGACCATCAGCCGGCACCTGCTCCTGATATTACCACCGTACCCATCCTGCCTCTTGTTTGTATAGCGAGAGATGAAGGTGGAAAGGAGATAGCCCACGATACCGGAGATCTCTATCATATCAAAACCTGCGTCAACGGCTCGCCGCGCAGCCCTCACGTGATCAATTACCGACTGCCTTATCTGAGAGACGCTTATCTCGCGGGGCGGTTTGAAATAGGAGAGTTTCTGCGGCACGACCGATGGCATCAGGCAATAGTCGAGGTCTACGCCGCCCTCCCGCCCGCAGTGCAAAAGCTGAAAACAGGAGAGGGCCCCGTTTTTCTTTATCACCTCTGCAATTCGAGAAAGCCCTGGTATGAACCGGTCGTCGTAGGCGGCCATCATACCTTTGAAACCTTTTCCCTCACCCCTCTCGTCCATGTAGGCACCCTGCGTGGTCACTATGCCTGCCCCGCCCTGCGCCTGCGCTTCCATGTATGCCACTTCCCTGTCGCTGACGAAGCCGTCACCGAACGGAAAGTTTGTCTCCGTCGCCGCATATTTGATCCGATTTGTCGTGACGAGCGTGCCGATGCGACCGGGAGTGAAAATGTGGGGATACTGCATGCGTTCGGCCCTCTTAATGGGATTTGCAGCTCTGCTCGAAGGGCGGCCAGCGCCTGAAGCTTCACGAAGTAGGTATCATACGGAGAATTGCAAGTCAAGCTGACTTACGTGGCTGTGTCAACGCAAAGGAACTGCCCCTCTCCCAACGAATGCTCGCGCAGCCCCGTCATCTGGAAACTGTCATGACACGCAAACTTCCCGCGTCCGGAAGGGCTCGTATACGGGAAGCGCCGATGAATCTGGCGTTATAGAAGTCTGATGAAAGAGAATCGATTCTGACCCCCCCCTGATGCAGGGCTGACGCATGAATGAACTGGTCGTTACCCATGTAAATTCCGACGTGCGTCGGATTCAGGTCGTTCCTCCTGGTTCTGAAAAAAACCAGATCGCCTGTTGTCAACTCACCTCGCGAGATTCTTCTGCCTACTTCATATTGTTCTCTCGCCGTCCTTGGGAGAACAACGTCGACCGAAGAGAACATCCTCTTCACAAAAGCTGAGCAGTCGATGCCGCTCAAGCTGTTGCCGCCCAGCTTGTAGGGAACGCCTAACAGAGCTTTGGACTGATTAATCAAGCCTGAGCGTTCTTCGTCGTTCAGCCAGGGTCGGCCGATGGCCTGCGATTGGACCAAGACGGCGTCTTTCGTTTCTATGACAACGTGGTAGTGCCTGCTGGCAGGCTTGATATTCGTGAAATGGTAAGAACCGGTTTCGTCCACGTACCCGTAAATACTGGCACAAAGGGTCATGGGGCCGAAAAGGCAGACCAGGAAAAGGATCAGGCTGCAATATATCGGGTACACTGGATGCCCCCTTGGAACATTCCCGTTAGTGTGGATATGCAATTATCCTGCCTGGCACGCAGAGCCGGATTGGGTTCTCTTGGCCACTAGACGTCAACCTCTTGTAGCTTTAGTGAGGTGCCGGAAGTCCGTTGCTGCTTGTCAATCTGATATCGTCTACTGACTTCAATCCGCTCAGGCTTGACGTACACTCCCGGCGCCCTGAATCTTAGAGACTCGGTTCTTGGTTCAGCCCTCGGTGCATCTGGAAACCTCGCGGCAATGCTGCTGCTAACCCCGTCAATTATATTGTCTTCTATCTTCGACCACTCAGGGAAACGGAAACTGATCGTGTCGAGAATGGCCCCCTCCCTGTCGCACACCACTAGATTCAGCGTGCGTGAGAGTTCCTTTGGCAGATCGATCTCTGCGAGTAGCTTCACGTGGTGGGGCGACCTGCCTGACTTATGCGACGCCTTTAGCGCCTGCTCCATTTCTGCGTACGTGCGGCTCCCGGGCGGAGGCACATGCTTGATCCAGACTTTGAAGAGAGCGTTCTCGAGGTCACGCACGATGCCGTTTTCATCCAGAAACGCTTCCGTCCCGTCCTCATCAACACCTACATCGACCCACGCTTCTTTGTATGATCCTGTGTGCACCATTGTCCTTTTCTCTTTATCGGCTGTTTCGGCCATGATCTTAAGCATCTTAAGCACCCCATTCTGTCAGGACCGATTTTACGCACAAGCCCCTGCCCAATAGAGATGTTGACAAAAATGGTGGTTCATTTTAATTTAAGAGCATGAAAGGCAAAACGAGTTACAAAGATGCAGGCGTAGACGTCGGCAAGGCAGATGCGCTTATCAAGCGCATGAAA
This sequence comes from Syntrophorhabdales bacterium, assembly GCA_035541455.1. Taxonomy (NCBI): domain Bacteria; kingdom Pseudomonadati; phylum Thermodesulfobacteriota; class Syntrophorhabdia; order Syntrophorhabdales; species Syntrophorhabdales bacterium. Next base: position 51,629 of record DATKNH010000020.1, on the reverse strand, counting down.
AAACGAATACAGGGGACGTTCAACCCCTTTGTTCTTTCGCCTATCGGGGCCTTTTCTGCGTTAACAGAGATCCCGTCAGGGTATAAGCATCCTTTGCTCGTCACGGCAACGGACGGAGTTGGCACCAAGTTGCGCATCGCTTTCTCTCTGAAGAAGCATAATACGGTGGGAATAGACCTGGTTGCTATGAGCGTGAACGATGTACTGACAATAGGCGCTCGTCCTTATTTTTTTCTTGATTATTTTGCGTGCGGCAAGCTGGACGAACGCATCTACGCCGAGGCGATCAACGGCATCTGCGCAGGATGTGAAATGGCGGGCTGCGCGCTTGTCGGCGGCGAGACTGCGGAGATGCCCTCCTTCTATCCCGAGGGCGAATACGACCTCGCAGGCTTCGTCGCGGCCTTTGTGGAGAAGGAGAAGATCATTGACGGATCCGCAATTACTGCAGGAGACAGCGTAATCGGCCTTGCGTCCAATGGACTGCACAGCAACGGATTTTCTCTTGCCAGAAAGATCCTTATCGAGAAGCACGGGCTCGGGGTGCGGGACAAGGTCAGCGGGTTGCACGGCAGAGTCTACGACGAGCTGCTGAAACCGACGAAGATCTATGTAAAGCCGGTATTGGCTCTCATGGACAAGGTCAAGATCAAAGGGATGGCCCATATTACCGGCGGAGGCCTGCCCGGTAATGTGAACAGGATTATCCCGGACAGTCTCTGCGCGCAGCTCACGGTCGCACGAGAAACACCTGATATTTTCAGAGTGCTCCAGAGGCTCGGTGGTGTTACCAAAGAGGAGATGTACGCGACGTTTAACATGGGTATAGGTTTTGTGATTGTGGTCAAAAAGGCTGACGAAACACGCGCAATCAAGGAGCTGCGCTCACTGGGTGAAGATGCGTTTCCGCTCGGGGCCATAGTAAAGACCAGGAGCGTAAAAAAAGTACTGATCACCGGCAACGTATAGACGTGCGCCCATAGCTCAATGGATAGAGTGCCGGACTACGAATCCGTAGGTTGCAAGTTCGAATCTTGCTGGGCGCACTCATCTTAATCGTCCATGGACAGAAGAAAAACTCGACAGATCACTGTGGGTAATGTTGCTATCGGTGGTAACAGCCCTATCAGCGTTCAGTCGATGCTCAAGACTGATCCGCAGAATCTTCCGGATACCTTGAACCAGATGAGGGAGCTGAAGAAGGTTGGCTGCGACCTGATTCGCATGGCTCTACCTCAACAGGAAATCTGCGCGAACATCCCCTTTCTAAAAAGGGAGATCGACATACCTATTATTGGGGATGTCCACTTCAACCACGCCATTGCGCTCGCGGCCATGGAGGCAGGCATCGATTGTGTGCGTATCAATCCCGGTACTATCAACAACACCCGAAAGGTAAAAGAGATTGCAAGGTTCGCCAGACAAACACACACACCTATCCGCATAGGAATCAACATCGGCTCTCTCGAAAAAAAAATACTCCGTAAATATCATCAGCCGAATGCGCAGGCAATGGTGGAAAGCGCTCTTTACTGCGTGAAACTTTTCGAGGATGAAGGGCATACCCAGCTCAAGGTGTCTCTCAAGGCGTCCGACATATTCCAGACAATCGAAGCATACAGGGGTTTTTCGAAAGCATCAGATTACCCGCTCCATATAGGAGTGACAGAGGCAGGTCCTATATTCTCCGGAGCGATCAAGTCGGCTATCGGCATCGGCATTCTCCTGAACGAGGGAATCGGAGATACGTTGCGCGTTTCCCTCACAGGACACCCTTCATACGAAGTGATAGCCGGTTACCACATCTTGCGCAGCATGCGCCTCAGGAAAAAAGGCATAAATATTATCTCCTGCCCGACATGCGGACGTTGCAAAGTAAATCTCCAGGAAGTAGTGGAGGAATTCGAGCGCGACGTCGCCCACATGGACCAGTGCCTCGACGTCGCCATAATGGGCTGTGAAGTGAACGGACCGGGTGAAGCCAAGGAGGCTGACATAGGCATAGCTTTCGGCAGAGATAAGGCGCTCCTGTTCCTCAAGGGAGAAATAAAAAAGACGGGCATACCCAGGGAACTCGCCAAGAACATTCTGATAGAAGAGATACACAATCTTTCCTGACCGCAGGGACAAGGGGCACCGGTCATGAAAAGCGAAGCCCGTGACGCACGTTCAAACTCTTTTCTCAGGTACGGAATTGTGGCAGATGGTACGTGCCTTCGACAGCGGCGGGCGGTGACGGCTATTTCTGTTCTGTCCCGTGACCCATGCCCCTAGAGCTGCGCTGCTTTTTTTACGATCATTATCCGCTGAATCGCAGTGACGTGAGTGAGAATTGCCAGGACAATAATCACCGCTTTCAAGAGACCCAAGCCTGTGAGTCTGACGAACACTTCATTGAAACAGAGACCGATTATAAGGAGTATGGTCCGCTCCGGCCGCTCAAGAATTCCGTTCTTACACTGAAGCCTGGCAGCCTCAGCGCGGGCCCTGATATACGATATGAGCACCATACCGATTGCGGCCACGAACGTCAGAATACAAAAAAGGTGGTCGCCATGCAGCAAAAAATTAACGAAAATTCCGAACGCAACAGAAAGGTCCGTGTACCGGTCAAGGACCGAATCGAAAAACCCGCCATAGGTAGTGACTTTGGCATAGTGCCGAGCGATTGCTCCATCAAAAAGATCGAACAAGCCGGAGAGCAACAGCGCAAGGCCCGCAGGGACAAGCCAGTTGCTCACTGTAAATAGAAGGCAGACAAAACCGAAAAGGAGTCCTATAACACTGAGAAGATTGGGTCTGGCTGCGTCACCTCGAAAAAAGAGTTGATACACCCGCAAGAGAAAAGGGTCGAGAGAATGGCCCACTCTGGAGCTTATCACGGCTGCCCGGTTCGCCTCTCTTCTCGGATTCTATCGGGCTCTCTCTCCACGAATAAACTCTTCGACCATCTTTCGTGCAACATCGTCGGGGTATTGTGTCATCGGGTGTTTCATCGTGTAAGCCGAGATGGATTCGAGGACCCCGCTCACTCTCCTGTCCCTTGCCACCTTGCAGCAACGAATTGCATCAATTATACATCCTCCGCTGTTGGGTGAGTCTTCAACGGAGAGCCTCAATTCAAGGTTCATGGGCACATCTCCGAAAATCCTCCCCTCGACCCTCAAGAAACAGACTTTGTTGTCATTCTGCCAGGGCACGTAGTCGCTGGGGCCCACATGAATATTCTCCGGCTCAATAGGAGCATCGAGGACAGACTGGATCGCTTCCGTCTTCGATATTTTTTTTGAGATCAGCCGCTCACGGTTGAGCATATTAAGGAAATCGGTGTTGCCGCCCGTGTTGAGTTGGTATGTCCTGTCTATCTTCACACCACGATCTGTAAAGAGCTTGGCCAGCATTCTGTGGATGATAGTGGCGCCGATCTGCGATTTGACATCGTCGCCGATGATCGGAATCCCCTTTTCTTCGAACTTTCTCACCCAGGCTCTGTCTGAGCCGATGAAGACAGGGATGCAATTGATCATACTTACGCCGCTGGCAAGGCAACACTCTGCGTAGAAGCGTGTGGCCTTCTCAGAACCGACAGGCAGGTAGTTAAGGAGTATGTCGACGTTCCTTTCTTTCAGGATGGCGGTCACGTCTTCAGGTTTCTTATCTGCGGGCACAAAGGTTCTTTCTGCCGGGTATTGCGCCATGTGGGGGGAAATGCCGTCGAGTGGATGGCCCATTGAGACGAGCACGTCCTTTCCCTGCACGCTCGTCATGATCACCTTGGTACAGTTCGGCGGCGCAAAAACCGCCTCACTGAGCGGTCTGCCTACCTTCCTCTTGTCTATATCAAACGCAGCAACGATGTTGATGTGCTCCGGGGTGTAGCCGCACACGTCGTAATGCATCAATCCTATAACATCACGGGCATTCCCCTTCGCATAATACGCGATTCCCTGGATCAATGAGCTCGCACAGTTTCCAATCCCCGCAACAGCTACCCGAATCTCGCGCATCAAATCACCTGAGGGTCCGTTTTTGTTCTTTTAAAATATTTGTCGGGAAAAGTCAATAATTTGGCCGCCAAATCCAGCCTGACAGTCAGGCGTTGCGGGGGTGCTCTGAAAGCCATCGCCCCTATGTTTCTCCCGCGCTCCAGGTTCTGCCTTGCTCTTATGACTCGGCGGACAAACCCAGCTCTCCGGCGCAGGAAAGAGGCCCGATTCTCATCTGTGATATGCTGCAAGTCCCATTTCGTACAGGTCGTTCCTTACTGTGTCATTAATCACGAAAAGCGGTAAATCTCTGACCACGAGCTTTGCAACAGCCTCCGGCCCCAGTTCCTCGTAAGCCACAATCTCGCATGAGAGCACCGCTTTTGACAGCAACGCTCCCGCACCTCCGGTTGCCCCGAAATAGACCGCCTTGTATCGCGCGATTGCGTCCTTCACTTCCTGGGACCTCTTGCCCTTGCCTATCATCCCCTTAAGCCCCAGAGAGAGAAGCCTTGGCGTATAGGCGTCCATTCTTCCACTCGTGGTTGGCCCTGCGGCTCCAATAGGCCTGCCGGGCAATGCCGGCGAAGGTCCGCAGTAGTAGATCACCTGCCCCCTGACATCGAAAGGAAGGGAGCCGCCGGCGTCCAGCGTTTCAATGAATCGCTTGTGTGCAGCGTCACGGGCGGTATAGATGGTGCCGCTCAAAAGCACCTTGTCACCAGCCTTAAGTTCCGTTACCATGCTGTCCGCGAGTGGCGTACTTATGCGCTTTATCTCCATAGATGCACCTCATATGGTAGCTTCTTTTATCCTGTGTGCGTGGCACTGTATGTTCACGGCTACCGGCAGCGAGGCTATGTGACACGGCCGTGATTTTATGTGGAGGTCGAGAGCCGTCACTCTCCCGCCATATCCTTCAGGGCCGATGCCCAGTTTGTTAACCTCTTCCAGGATTGAGATCTCCAGATCCCGCAGGTATGGGTCTTCGCTGCGCTGCCCGAAGGGGAGCATAAGAGCTTCCTTTGAAAGAAGCGCGCAGGTCTCAAAGTTACCGCCTATCCCAATCCCTATCGTGATGGGGGGACAGGGGTTTGGTCCGCCCTTCTTAACCATTTCCACCACAAAGCGCCTTACGCCTTCCGCCCCTTCAGAAGGCGTCAACATACGAACCTCGCTGTAATTCTCGCTCCCTCCACCCTTGGGCATGACCACAATCTTTATAAGCTCGCCCGGAACTATCTTCGCGTGGAGGATTGGTGGTGTATTGTCCCCCGTATTCTTTCTCGTAAAGGGATCGCAGGCCGATTTTCGGAGATAACCCTTCTGGTAAGCCCGACGCACTCCCTCTGTGATTGCTTCCTCAAAATCGCCACCGGTTATGTGTGTCTCCTGCCCTATCTCCACAAAGAGGATAGCAAGCCCGGTATCCTGGCAAATAGGTATTCCTTCTTCGCGAGCGATGCGAGCGTTGAGGAGCAGCTCCCGTATCACCTCTTTTCCTGCGGGAGATTCCTCCCCGTCCAATGCCTCTTCGAACCGTGCGACAACGTCGTTCGGGAGGTTATAATTTGCGTCTATAAAAAGCTTTTCAATAACATCCCGTATGGTCTCGACAGGTATCTCCCTCATGAGTCGCTCCTCAGGTTATTTACAGTCATAGATCCCGACGTGACCGTCAATGTAGATCATATCCGGCTGGGGATACTGTTCATTATTCTATAAACAATTACGAGAATATGAAACGGTTTTTTCAATGTATTACGTTTTTTGAGATTTGCCCGATAACCTTAAAAAGGGTATTCCTGCGGCCGGCGGCTGAAAATTGGGGAAGGTCCTGAGGCCGGCACTCGGCACCGAGCGCCTTGAGTGAAGCGCATAGGATACGATTAAGCGTTTGAAAAGATGATACATGCAATCTGAAAATAGTCTCACCGATGCCGATTTCATAGCCTTACGGGATTTAATCCACAAGAAGACCGGGATCTTCTACACTGACAGGAATCGGTATCTTCTGGAAGCGAGAGCGCGAGAGTTTCTTCGGCAGAATGGTCCGGAAGTTTCTTCCTGTATCGGTTCCCTTCTTAATCCTGCGACCGGCCCTGCTGAGTGGAACCGCCTCATAAGCAAGATCACTATCACCGAAACCAGTTTCTTCCGCGATCCTCTCCAGATCGCAGTACTTGCTAAGAATGTAATTCCGGAAATAGTGAAAAGGCGTGAGCAATCCGGCTCGAGACTTCTCAGGCTCTGGAGTGCGGGCTGTTCTTCGGGGGAAGAGGCCTACACGCTGGCTATACTCCTCGCGGAACACCTGAAAGATCAACTGACCGGCTGGAACATTACCATTTTCGCAACTGATATTAACGAAGAAGCTCTGGAAGCCTGCCGAAGGGCCGTTTACAAGACTTACGCTCTCAGAAACACAGCCCAGGAACTGAAGGGGAGATATTTTCGCACAACGTCTGATGAGAAACTGATCATTCGCGACGAACTCAAGAGGCTTGTGCACCCTGAGCGCGCGAACCTTACCGATGCAGCTGCGTGTAAAAAGTATGCGGGCGTCGACCTGATCCTTCTCCGCAACGTGCTCATATACTTTACCGCCACCACCAAGAGCGCCGTCCTGTGTACCTGTTACAACAATCTGAGAGACCATGGATACCTCTTCCTGGGACAGTCAGAGACAGTTTCGGGCAAGGACCATCCTTACAAGCGCATTGCATTCGCGAATACATTTGCCTACCAGAAGGCGCCGGAGCGATAGATAGCTACCGCCGTAGTCTTCAGTGATCAGTCAAGACCGCCGATCGCTCTTTTTTATTGAACCGGATGATCTAATAGTAGATAATTAATCCTGGCCCGATTACTGCGGAAGCAGATGTTAGCTCCTGCTGAATGCTGGAGATTAGAGACTGAAGGCGTTCCCATGAAAGCGTTCATAGCCGGCACGTCCATGCTGGGGTCAGCCCTCTTCCGAAACTGGGAGAAGGTTGTGGTCCCTACGCCCCTTGGGGTGGTACTGTTACGAAAATGTAAGAACTACCTCTTCTTGCAGCGCCACGGCGAACAAATGGTTCCGCCGCATAAAATCAATCACCTTGCAAACATGTGGGCATTGAAGAGTCTGAAGGTGAAGAGAATTGTAGCGTTCAACTCGGTGGGCAGTTTGCATGAGGAAGTGAAACCTGCAACGTTTCTCATCCCTGATGATTTCTTTTCGCCCTGCAGAATACCCACCTTTTTCGATGCAGAGATGCGATTCACCGTGCCTCGCATGAACGAAGCACTGGCAAAACAGCTTCTTGGATACTGCCGAAAGGTCAAGATGGACGTCAAGCTGGGCGGCGTCTACATTGAGGCTGTCGGACCCAGGCTGGAAACAAGAGCCGAGATACGTTTTTTCCAAACAACAGGGGACATCGTTGGGATGACGCTCGCATCGGAGGCGACGCTCTGTATGGAGCTACGTATCCCCTATGCGTCGGTCTGCTCCATTGACAATTATTGCAACGGAGTTACACGTAAGCCTCTCGCTCTCCCGGAGATCGCAAGAAATGCAAGAAAAAGCCAGCAGGCTTTTGAGCGGCTCATCAATGCTATCATCGGGGAGAATGGCCCATGAAGCTGCTGATAAAAGGCGCCATCCTCGATGAACGCGTAAGGGACATCTTTATACATGACGGGGTGATCAGAGAGATCTCGCCGGAATGCACTCAACCCGCAGACAGGATCATCAACGGCCGGAACAAAGTGGCCTTGCCCGCACTGGTTAACGGTCACACGCATGCAGCCATGACGCTCTTCCGCGGCTTCGCAGACGACATGCCTCTCAAGCAGTGGCTGGAAGAGAAGATATGGGTGTTAGAGGCAAAGTTGACCGATGAGGATGTGTACTGGGGGAGCAAGCTGGCCTGTCTCGAGATGATCAAGAATGGCATCACTCTTTTCAACGACATGTACTGGCATTTCGAAAGTACCGCGCGCGCTGCCCAGGAAATGGGTGTAAGGGCAATCGTGAGCGCGGTCCTGATCGATATGTTTGATCCCCGAAGGAGTGAGGAACAGATACATAAGAATATCGACCTTTTCCAGGCTGCCCGCAGGTATGGGCCGGAGGTGCGGTTCGCCCTCGGCCCCCATGCGGTATACACCGTTTCCCCTCAAAGTCTTGAGTGGGTCAAAGAATTTTCTGAAGAAAATGGCTGCTTAATCCACATGCATCTCTGTGAAACAGAGGAGGAGCTTCATTTTACAAAGGAAAAGTATGGCTGTTCCCCCGTTCAGTATCTGGACAATCTCGGACTGCTCTCCTCTCGATTTATCGGCTGCCACGCATGCTGGATCGACGAGGAGTCCTGTCAAACACTGGCTCGTACGCAGGCGAGGCTCGTACACAATCCTGTGTCTAATTTGAAGCTCAGTGTAGGGCGTCTTTTTCCTTACCACCTGATGCGCCGCTACAATATCCCGTACTGCTTCGGTACAGACGGCTGCTCCTCAAATAATCATCTCGATCTCATGGAGACCATGAAATTCGCTTCATTGCTGGCGAAATTTTCAACCAATGACCCGACGTTCCTTTCGGCAAGAGAAACGTTTGACCGCGCAACTGCAGTGGCAGCGGAGATTTTCTCCCTCGGAAACTGGGAAATCAAGGAAGGAAGCGCTACGGACATAATGCTGATCGACCTTGCCCGGGCTGAGCTTGTTCCCAATTTCCATGTGTACTCGGACATTGTCTATGCCTCGAATGGCTCGGTGGTTGACACAGTCATAGCGATGGGACGCGTGCTCATGGAGAATCGCTACGTAGAAGGTGAGGAAACCATTATGCGGGAGGCCCGAGCGCGGGCCAGAGCCCTTGTCGAGCGATGAGATTTGTCTGCGACGCTATGCTGGGGAAGCTGGCAAAGTATTTGAGGATCTTAGGTTTCGACGCAGAGTACCTCAGAGACGTGGCACTGCTCCAGCGTCATGCACAGCACGATGACCCACCCTATTTCCTCACCCGTCGCCGCAAAATTCCTCTTTACAGTCGGACGATTCACATCAACTCGGAGAAGCCGCAGGAACAGCTCCTCGAACTCCGGCAGTGGATCAAACCTTTCTTTGATCCGGATAAGGTGCTGGCGCGATGCATCAATTGCAATGTACCCCTTGTGGATGTCAATAAGGAGACCATAGAATATAGGGTGCCCGAATTCGTCTTTCACACCTACAGCACCTTTAAGATGTGTCCTGGATGCAACCAGGTCTACTGGGCCGGCACACATAGGGAGCACATGGCAAAAGTCATAGCGGAGGTGACGTCGTGAAAAGCGTTTTTCCTTTTGATAAAGTAGTGACAACGTTACGCCGCGTCTACAAAGACGACGCGCCCTCTGTGACGAAGATAGCCACTCGAAAGAGAGAGCCATTCTTAGTCCTCATAGGCTGCATCCTCAGTCTTCGGACAAAAGATGAAGTCACGGACATTGCTGCGGAACGGCTTTTCAAGAAGGCCGGTACTCCGGAAGAGATGCTGTCACTGCCCCTGGATGAACTGGAGCAGCTCATTTACCCTGTCGGCTTCTACAGGACCAAGTCTCGGACCATCAAAGAGATCTCAAAGACAATTCTGGAAGATTTTGGCGGTGAGGTCCCTGACACCATGGAAGCGCTCCTCTCTCTCAGAGGGGTGGGGAGGAAGACCGCCAACATAGTGATCACCGAAGGCTTCAATAAGGACGGCATAGCTGTGGATACGCACGTGCACCGCATCTCAAACAGGCTGGGAGCGGTACGCACAAAAACACCCAACGAGACAGAAGAGGTACTGCGCAGGACACTGCCTCGCAAATACTGGAAGATCTATAACATGCTGCTTGTCACTCATGGAAAAAAAACCTGCAAACCCATATCCCCCCTCTGTAGCCGCTGCGCAGTCTATGCGCTTTGCAGGCGGGTCGGCGTCACCCGCTCCCGCTGACATCAATCCGTCTGATGCCTCACGTAGCCTAGATCCAAATCACTGCGAAGCTTTTGGGCTTTACAAGCACCCATTTTTCTGCTAGTTTGAAGCCTGACATGAAGGAGGGATTTGCATGTTTCCTTTTGTTGGCCTTCTTGTTCTCTGGACCCGCTCTGGCCCAGGAAAAGAACATTGTCCTGAAGGTGGATATTACAGGAAACGACCGTATCGAACGCGGCGTCATCATGAATGCGATAAAAACCAAAGAAAAGGAGACTTACAACCCTGAAAAAATCAGAGAGGACATGAAGAACATATATAAAACGGGCTTCTTCAGTGATGTTCAGGTTGACGTTAAAGACACACCAGAAGGAAAAATAGTCACCTTCGTCGTCGTCGAAAGGCCGACAGTAAACGACATCGCCATATCCGGAAACAAGAAAGTAAAGACCGAAGACCTCAAGGAGAAAATCAAGTTTAAAGTCGGTACGGTTCTGAATACCGAAAAGCTGAAAGAGACGGTCGACGAAATAAAGAAGCTCTATGCCAGCAAGAATTTCTATGCTGCCAAGGTCACCTACGACATCGATTACGAAGAGGGATACCGTGCAAAGGTTACTTTTGTCGTAGATGAAGCAGAAAAAGCGTACGTGAGAAAGATCACCTTCACAGGAAACAATCATTTCAAGGCCGGCACGCTCAAGGATTACATGAAGACGAAGGAAAAGGGCCTACTGTCGTGGTTCACAGGCTCCGGCATACTGGACGACGAGCAACTGGAGGAGGACAGGCGTAACCTCGGGGCGTTCTACGCGGACAACGGGTATGTCAGAGCCAGTGTGGGCAATCCCACTATCACCCTGTCTAAGGACGGGAAGCGGATAGACATCTCTATCCCCATCACCGAGGGTAACATTTTTAAGATAGGCTCTGTTGACTTCTCGGGCGATCTGGTTATCCCGCAACAGGACCTGAAAAAAATGGTAAAGAGCAAGGTGGGCGACACCTTCAAGTCTTCGGTTTTCCAGCAGGATGTAACGACATTGACCGATGCCTGCCAGGATAAAGGGTACGCCTTTGCTGATGTTAATCCTCTCACCCTCGTTAACGATGAAGCCAGGACAATGGCGATCACCTTTGAAATCATTACAGGCCCGCAGGTTTACGTCAACCGCATCAACATCACGGGCAACCTGAAGACCAGAGACAAGGTGATACGGAGAGAGCTTCGCTTCGTTGAGGGTGATCTCTTTTCAGCGGCAAAACTTAAGGAAAGCAAGAGAAGATTGCGTAATACGACGTACTTCAAGGAATCAGATCTGAAACTGGTAAAGACGGATGTTCCTGACAGAGTAAATCTGGACACAATCGTCGAGGAAAAGCCGACAGGCACTATCTCAGCGGGAATAGGATACTCTACCTATGAGAACCTCATCCTCACAGGTTCCGTAGCGCAGGATAACCTGTTCGGTACCGGGCTGGCAGCCCGGGTCACCGCAGCAATCAGCAGCATCAGTACACTCTACGATATTTCTATAACCAAGCCTTACATATTCGACAAGGATATCAATGCAGGGATTAATCTTTTCAACTGGACGCGCTCCTTCGATACGTATGAATATCGTTCCCAGGGTGGCGCCGTATCGGTTGTGAGGCCCATAACCGACTACACCAGGCTGGGGCTCAAGTACGGGTATGTAGTCACCGATGTTTTCAATATTGACCCCAGTGCAGGGGCGTACATCATAAGCCAGAGGGGAGTCACCCGCACGAGCAGCGTCACGACCAGTCTCAATTATCTGACCATAGATGACATAATGAATCCGAGAAGAGGCGTGCTGTTCAACAACAGCGTTGAAGTGGCCGGCGGACCCTTTCTCGGGGATGTGAACTTCATCAAGGCCATCAGTTCATACGGAAGGTATTTTCCGTTCAAATGGGACACCACCTTTTTCGTACGGGGGACAGGGGGTTATGCATGGCAGTACAACGGCACCCCTGTGCCCATCTACCAGAATTTCTATGTCGGCGGCATCAACTCCGTGAGGGGTTTCAAGTACGGCATGGCAGGACCCACGGACTACCAGAACACGCCTATCGGCGGAAGAGGCGAGCTCTATTTTAACTTCGAATGGATCTTCCCGATTTACGCACCCGCGGGTCTCAAAGGAGTCGTCTTCTTCGACTTGGGGCACGGCTTCGATCATTCCGACTGGCTGTTCAATCTCCGCGAATCGGCAGGCTTCGGCATCCGATGGCTGTCGCCCATGGGACCGATACGTCTGGAGCTGGGTTTCAACCTCAGTCCTAAACAAGGGGAGAAGAAAGAGGTCTTCGACTTCTTGATGGGCAGAGCATTTTGAAGGAGGAGTTATGAAAAAGTTACTTGGCATGGTAGTGGTGTTGTCGGCTATATTGTTACCACTTTTGGCTTTTGGGCAGACAGTTCAACCTGCCACCAAGATCGGCTTCATTGACCTGCAGAGGGTTATGCTTGAATCGGAGAGGGGTAAGGAAGCCAAGAAGGGGTTGATGGATGAAGCAGAGAAACTGAAGAAGACATTGGACCAGAGACAGGACGAGATACAGAAGTTAAAAGATGCGCTGGAGCGGCAGGCAGCCACGATAACCCCTGAGGCCCGTGCGGACAAGGAAAAGCAGTACCAGGCTAAGCTCAAGGATTACCAGCGGCTGGCCGGTGACTACGAAAACGATCTCCGTCAAAAGGATCAAGAAACTTCACAAAAAATCCTTAAAGACCTTGAAGAAATAGTCAAACGCCTGGGTGACGGCGAAAAGTATACGCTTATCCTCGAGAGGACGCAGGCAGGTATACTCTTTGGGAACACCTCCAGTGACATCACCGAAAAGGTCATCTCTCTCTACAACGAAAGCGCAAAAAAAGGTGGTCCAACAGCTGGTGCAACAAAGAAATGAAACGCCTGCAGGAGATCGCCGATAGATTGCATGGGCGTCTTGTGGGCGACGGTGATCTAGGTATCTCCGGCATAGCCAGCCTCCAGGAGGCAGAGCCCGGTCAGATCACCTTCGTAGCGCATCATTCCCTGGCCAGACACCTCAAGGACTCCAAAGCATCCGCCGTCATCGTTAGCAAAGAAGTTGCGGCTCAGATAGAGGATTCCCAGGACGCTGGCCGGAATATCATTGTTGTCGACAATCCCTCGCTGGCGTACGCCTTTGTCGCCGAGATGTTTGACACGCCGAAGCACAAGGAGCCGGGGGTCAGCCCCCTTGCCTGCGTTTGCGATGACGTCATGGTATCCCCTGAGGCGGCTGTTATGCCTTTCGTTTACGTAGGCAAGGGCTCTACGATTGACCGCGGCGTGACCATCTATCCTTTCACGTATGTGGGAGAGGGCGTACGAATAGGCGAAGACACACTCATCTATTCCAATGTGACACTCTACAGCGGCGTCACCATTGGCAAGAGGGTCATTATTCATGCCGGCAGTGTGCTGGGCAGTGATGGATTCGGCTACACCTGGGACGGGACCGGACACCGCAAGATACGGCAACTCGGCACTCTTGTCCTTGAGGATGATGTTGAGGTGGGCGCAAATACCACCATCGATCGCGGCTCCCTGGGGAAGACAACCATCGGTCGCGGGGTAAAAATCGACAACCTCGTGCAGGTTGCCCATAACGTCTCGATTGGTGAGAATTCGATCATAATTTCGCAAGTAGGAATCGCCGGGAGTTCCACCCTGGGCAAAAACGTGATTCTCGCCGGTCAGGTGGGCGTGAGAGATCACGTGACGATCGGGGATAACGTAAAGGCAGGAGGCAGCACGGGAATCACCAAGGACGTTCCCGCAAATTCTAATATCATGGGGACGCCTCACATGCCTCACCGGGAATGGCTGAGGCTGCAAGGTTACTTAAAAAAACTACCCGACCTCACCAAGAGAATAGAGGCACTAGAGAACAAAATGGTGCAAGAGGAGCGTGAATGATAGAGATCAATGAGATCCTCAGGCTGCTGCCGCATGGTTTTCCCTTTCTGCTTGTAGACAGGATTCTCGAGTACGAACCGGAAAAGAGCATTGTCGGAGTCAAGAACGTCACGTTCAACGAACCCTATTTCCCCGGCCACTTCCCGAAGAATCCGGTGATGCCCGGCGTGTTGATCATCGAGGCAATGGCTCAGGCCGCAGGGGTCCTCGCCTTCAAGTCGCACCCCGACCTCAGGGGAAACGTCTTTTTTATAGGGATCGATAACGCCCGGTTTCGGAAACCAGTGGTTCCCGGTGATCAGCTGAAGCTTGTGCTCCAGGTAGTGAAGCACAGAAAAGAGATATGGGTCTTCGACGGCGAAGCCTTCGTGGATGACAAGAAAGTGGCTGAGGCACGCATCATGGCCACGCTGCAGGCAGAGGAAGGAAAATGATACATTCGACTGCTGTCATTGACAAGAGTGCAGAGCTGGAATCGGATGTTGAAGTGGGCCCTTACTGTATCATCGGTCCCGGAGTAAAGATCGGTAAAGGAACAAAGCTCATTGCCCACGTGAGCATACAGGAACTGACAGAGATCGGTGAGGGCTGCACCATTCACCCTTTCACTGCGATAGGCGGGCCTCCCCAGGACATAACATATAAAGATGAACCTACCACCTGCGTGATAGGCGATAAGAATACGCTACGTGAATACGTGACAATCAACCGGGGCTCGAAGTCGAGCGGCTCGACTATTGTCGGAGCAGCCAATTTTATCATGGCGTACGCCCACATTGCGCACGACTGTCGTGTGGGCAATCACGTTATCATGGCAAATTGCGCAACACTCGCGGGCCACGTTCACGTAGACGATTACGCCATAGTGAGCGGTCTCAGCGCTGCCCACCAATTCTGCAGAATAGGCAAATACGCTTTCATAAGCGGCTTGACGGGAGTGCCGAAGGACGTACCTCCATTCATGATGGCGGCTGGCAACAGAGCCAGACTCTACGGCCTGAACAGCGTGGGCCTCGAAAGACAGGGCATTCCCAAAGCCGAGATTGTGAAACTGAAAAGAGCCTACCGTATTCTCTTCAGGTCATCATTGCCCCTTGAGAAATCGTTGAAGATCGTGGAAGAAGAATTGGACGGAGATAATGTCAGAGATCTCGTCACTTTCATACGTTCATCAGAGAGGGGCATATGCCGTTAAAAATCTGCGTGATCGGCGTGGGGCATATGGGGAGGATCCACGCAGAGAAACTGAAGGAAATGGAGGGAGTTGTTCTGTGCGGCCTTATCGACGCGGATCACAATTGCCTTGAAGAGGCCTCAAGAAAGCACTCTGCACCCTGCTTCAGCGATTACAAAAAGGTGCTCCCTCTGATTGACGCTGCTCTGATCGCCACCCCCACCAGGACTCACTACGCCATCGCCAGGGATTGCCTCGAAAAGGGCGTTCACGTGTTCATGGAAAAGCCGATCACAACAACTCCCGCGGAGGCGGAAGAGCTCATAGCAACCGCCAGAGCAAAGAAGCTCGTCCTCCAGGTCGGTCACCTTGAACGTTTCAGTCCTGCCTTTCTGAAAGCACTGCGCCATATAAAGGATCCGATATTCATTGAAGCCCAGAGAATAAGCACGTTCACTGGGAGATCCACAGATATAGACGTCGTGATGGACCTGATGATCCACGATATAGATCTTGTTCTCTCCATAGCCCGCGGTGAAGTGATTGATGTACGGGCTCAGGGAACCCCGGTGGTAACAGACAAGATCGACGTCGCTAATGCGCGCATTGAGTTTGAAGGCGGCTGCGTGGCGAGCCTCACGGCCAGCAGAGCGTCGAAGAAGAAAGAGCGGTCGTTCAAGATATTTCAGAAGGAGCGCTACTTCGATCTCGATCTGCTCAAAGGCCGTATGACAGCTCTTGCCAGAGGAAGCAAGGGCACGGTTCGGTTGGAAGAATACCAGGCGGAAAAGATCGACCCGGTCAAAGCCGAATTAATGGAGTTTATTGAGGCGGTCAAAGAAAGACGACAGCCTCGGGTAGAAGGAGAGCACGGCCTCAGGGCGCTCCTGCTCGCCAATCTGATCAGGGAGTCGATAAAACAGAATCTTGCAAACCGCAGGGCTGGTAAGGTCCTTTAATCGGAAAGCGCTTATTGTAACCGGAGAGCTCTCCGGTGAAAGTCACGCACTTCATCTGGTCAACGCGATAAACAAGCTGCTCCCTCTGGAATGGTCCGCCGTCGGAAGCCAGAAGCTCAAGGCGGCGGGAATAGACATTCTTTACGATTATCGCGACATCTCCGTAACAGGCCTCAGCGAAGTTCTACCAAAGCTGGGACAAATCTGGAGGGCTTACCGCGCTCTCAGGCGCTATTTGCGCGAGGCTGCTCCGTCCTTGCTTATCCTTGTGGATTTTCCCGGGTTCAACCTGCGATTGGCCGGCATAGCGAAAAAGATGGCCATCCCTGTCGTCTACTTCATACCGCCTCAGGTCTGGGCGTGGAGGTCCGGCAGGATCACGCGGATAAAAAGAGACATAGACCTCGTTATATCGATCCTTCCCTTTGAAAAAGCGCTTTATGACCAGAAAGGTATCCCCTGTGTGTACGTTGGCCATCCCTACATGGCCACACTGCGTCCCAAGGAGAGGGGCACATTCCTCCAGGAGCTCGGGGTTGAAAGGAGGCAGCCGATCGTCACCATCATGCCGGGCAGCAGGCAAAACGAAATCGCCAGGCTCATGCCAGTGCTCCTTCACGTGGTCGACCGGCTACGCATGATGTTCAAGGACATGGCGGTTCTGCTTCCCATCGCTGAGAGCATCGAGCGAAGTTTCATGGAATCGTTTATACAGGAGCACCCCGAAGTGCATGTGCTCGAAGGCTCATCCATAGACGCGCTGGCAAGCTCCGACATCGCTCTGGTTGCTTCAGGCAGTGCCACGCTGGAGGCTGCTATTCTGGGATGTCCTGCAATCGTCATCTACAAAATCTCTTCGTTCTCCTTCCTTGTGGCCAAGCACGTGGTTAAAGTGGGACACATAAGTCTTCCGAACCTCATAGCCGGGCAGGAAGTATTTCCTGAGTATGTGCAGGATCTCCAACCCGAAATCATTGCGCAAAGGGCGCAGTATATGTTAAATAATGAACGAAAAAAGCTAAAGGATGCCATGGAGCAAGTGCGAAAAAAGCTCGGCACCACTGACTCTTACGCAATGGCCTGCGATGCCATCCTTCACTTACTAGAGCGAATATATGGCCCTCTATTTCCGACTGCTGAGATTCGTTAAGCCATACTGGGGCAAGCTTCTTATGGCAGCCATCTTCATGTCCGGCTCCGCTGCCACCAACGGAGCAACCGCCTTCCTGGTCAAGCCCGTTCTTGACAAGATATTCTTTGAGAAGAATGGCAGCATGCTTGTTATCATCCCGTTCGGCATAATCCTTCTCTATCTGGTAAAGGGAGTTTTCGATTACCTCCAGGCGTACCTCATGGGCTTCGTGGGGCAAAAGGTGATAACCGATATCAGGAATCTGCTGTTCATGCGTCTTCAGCAGCAGCCCCTTGCGTTCTACGACAAGACACCGACCGGAGTGATCATATCGAGAGTCACCAACGACATAAGCCTTGTTCAGAGCGCTGTCTCCGACTCCTTCACGGCCATCCTCAAAGATGCCTTTACGATAGTCGGCCTCATTTTCGTTGTTTTTTACCGGGACTGGAAGCTGGCTGCCATAGCATTCGTCATACTGCCGTTCGCCACGTATCCGATAGTTATTTTTGGAAGGCGTTTACGCAAAATTGCCGTTCAGAATCAGAAGGCAATGGCAAGGATGACCAACTTTCTTCACGAGACCATAACGGGTCAGCGCATTGTCAAGGCTTTCACCATGGAGTCCTACGAAGCAGAGCGCTTCGGGGAAGAAAATGAAAGCCTCTTCCGGATCATCGTAAAGCGTTACAAGGTACGCGCTCTCTCGTCGCCAGTGATGGAGGCACTCGGGGGGATAGCCGTTGCCGTGATCATATGGTATGGAGGATCTCAGGTAATTTCCGGGCAGTCGACGCCTGGCAATTTTTTCTCCTTTACTGCTGCTCTCCTCATGCTCTACGAGCCCATCAAGCGCCTCAACAAGGAGAATCACAATGTCCAGCAGGGGTTGGCCGCGGCGCAGCGGGTCTTTGAGATAGTGGACCGGCAGTCCGAAATACAGGATAAGAGCACTGCTGTTGAGCTTGCCGCTGTTGAGGGAAGCATAGAGCTCGAGAATGTCTATTTTCGTTATGAAGAAAAAATGATCCTGAAGAATGTGAATCTCAAGATCAACAAAAACGAAGTTGTGGCGATTGTGGGAGAAAGTGGGGTCGGTAAGACTACACTGATCAATCTGATCATGCGCTTTTACGATGTGACGGGCGGCTCCCTTAAGGTTGACGGCGTTGACATCAGGGATATGACGCTTGACTGTCTCCGAAAGAACATAGCCATTGTGACACAGGACGTGATTCTCTTCAATGACACAATTACGAAGAACATCGCTCACGGTTCACACGAGGACCCTGCCAGGATAGAGGAGGCAGCGCGCACGGCATTTGCGCACGACTTCATTCTCAAGCTCCCCAAGAAATATGAGACAAATGTGGGCGAGAAGGGATTGCGCCTCTCCGGCGGGCAGAAGCAGCGGATAGCAATAGCGCGAGCCCTGTACAGGGACGCGCCCATTCTCATCCTTGACGAAGCAACAAGCGCCCTTGACTCGGCATCTGAAGGAGAGGTACAGCGGGCCCTCGAAAACCTTATGCGCGGAAGAACCACCATCATCATCGCTCACCGGTTGTCCACGATCATAAGTGCGGATCGCATTATCGTGCTCCAGGGAGGGGCAATCGTACAGGAAGGACCGCACAGGGAACTGATTGGAGTCGATGGCCCGTACAAGCAACTCTACGAGCTGCAGTTCAAGAATGATGGCAAGAAGATCATACATATGGGGAAAAGACCCAAAAATGCGTAAACGTGCAAAGCAGTTTCTCCTCGTACACACGCTTCCACCACTGGTCTACGTCTTTCTCCTGCTCCTCAGAGCCACGCTGAGCATAACCCACGTCAACAGGGAGCGGATGGAACGAGCCAGAGAAGATGCCGGCAGCATGATCGCCTGTTTCTGGCACGGCAGGCTACTGCTCATGCCCTTTGCAGTAAAGGGGGTAAAGGCTAAAGTGCTCATATCCCGCCATCGGGACGGGGAATTTATCGCCCGCGTTATCCGGTTTTTCGGACTGGATACGGTGCGCGGTTCACACAGGAAGGGTGGCGTCACATCGATACGGGAAATGATCACGGCCATGCGCGAAGGATGGAACATTGCCATTACGCCTGATGGCCCCAAGGGGCCGAAGGAAAAGATCAAGGAGGGCCTCCTTGAACTGGCCAAGATCAGCCAAAAACCGATCATTCCCGTCTCGTACGGTGCTCGTAAAAAAAAACCTTCGACTCCTGGGACAGCTTCGTTCTGCCTTATCCTTTTTCGAAGATTGTATTCTTGTGGGGAGAGCCTGTTTACATTGACCGGAATGCATCCAGGGCTGACCTGGAAAGTGAACGGCTGAGACTCGAGCGAGCCCTCACGGAACTCACCCGTAAAGCAGACGAAATGGCATGTGGAAGTTAGCTTACAACGTCGGCGTATACTGCACTTTCCCCTTCTTTGTTGTTCTCGCCTTAGCGAAGAAAAAGATCAGAAAAACCCTTCTTGAAAGAATGTACGTGAGGAAAGCGCCGGAGATGCACGATGTGCTCTGGATCCACGCAGCCTCTGTGGGCGAAGCAGTCATTGCGGAGAATTTCGTCAACTTTATGCACAGCCGCATGGGTGCTGGCAGCTTTGCCATCACGACGAACACGGACTACACGTACCGCCTCCTGAACAAGAAACTTGCAGGCCGCGCACGCGTGCTGTACCTGCCCTTCGATCTTCCTTGTGTCATCAAACGCTTCATGAATGACTCCACGTTCAAGGCGCTCATCCTAGTCGAGACCGAAATATGGCCGAACGTTGTGTGGGCTGCGCATAGCCGCGGGATACCCGTGCTTATCATGAACGGAAGAATCTCTGATCGTACGGTGAAGAACTACCGAGCTCTCTCCTTTTTTCTCAAGCACGTGCTTTCGTCCATAGATCTCGTGCTCGCACAATCAGAAGAACAGGCCGCAAGATTCGTCTCCGTTGGTATGGATAGATCTCGTGTCAGAACTACGGGCAATCTAAAATACTACCGGTTTTTCGATCATCGGCCTGAGACAGAGCACACAGAGGAGATCATTACGTTCGGCAGCATTAAGGAGAAGGAGCTACCAGTCATTCTCCCGCTGATAGAGCCGCTGAAGAAGAGATTTCCTGATCGGCCCGTCTACCTGGTGCCAAGAGACCTTGCGCTGGTCAACGCCGTCAGAGAGGGAATTACAGGGACGTTACGCGTCTGCAGGTTTTCCGAGTTGAAAGCAGGCAAAGTGCGGGCACCAGACGTTGTTGTAGTGGATACCATGGGCGATCTCATGTCCATATACCAGAGAAGCCTCGTGGCCTTCGTAGGAGGCAGCCTCGCGCCCTATGGAGGCCAGAATATACTGGAGCCCCTTTTCTTTGGCGCTCCTGTTCTTTTCGGCCCGCACATTGAAAACTTCAGGGAAATTGCCGACCGCATTCTCTCAGCCGGCGCGGGCAGGCTGGTGCAGGACGGAAACGAGGTATTCGAAACAATAAGGGATCTCATCAATAATCCTGACCTGCGCCGCGCAATGGGCGAGGCAGGCTTGCAGGTGATACGGGAGCAGGAAGCTGCCATGACCACAACAGTTGACGCGGTGACGGAGGTGCTATGGAAGAATTCGACCGCTTAGTTGATTTGATGGCCTCTCTCCGGGGAGAACAGGGTTGCCCCTGGGATAAGAAGCAGACCGAGAAAGCCTTTCGCACCTTCCTTCTCGAGGAAGCGTACGAAGTAATAGACGCTATTGAAAAAGAGGACCGCGTGGCGCTCCAGGAGGAACTGGGAGACGTGCTTTTCCATATCCTCTTCATCGCCCAAATCTGCAAGGAAAAGCATCACTTTGACATCAGAGACGTAGTTGTGTCGGCCTACACAAAAATGTACAACAGGCATCCGCATGTTTTTGGTTCGGAGAAATCAGAACTGTCCGACGACAAGCAGATTCCCCTGCTTTGGGAGGAAATAAAGCGCGCTGAAAAAGAGAATTACTCAGCGGTCGAAGGTGTGCCGAGAATACTGCCCGCGCTTCTGCGCTCCTACGTGATATCCAAAAGAGCGGCCAAACTGGGGTTTGACTGGGAGACGGTAGAAGGCGTACACGATAAGATCGTGGAAGAAATGGCAGAGATCAGAGAGGCGGAGAAGACCGCGAATATAGACCTTATCGAAGAAGAAATAGGGGATCTGCTCTTCACTATAGTCAATCTCTCACGCTTTCACCAGATCGATCCGGAAGCTGCGCTGCGCAGAACTAACAACAAATTCGTCAGAAGATTTGCCTACGTGGAGAGCAAGGCAGATATGTCCAATCCAAACCCCAGGGCTATGGACACGCTCTGGAATGAAATAAAAGATGCGGAAAAAAAAGGGAAGTGAATCCCTCTGCCCTATTCGACTTTCTTAACGTTCGCCGCCTGCGGCCCCTTTGGTCCGCTGGTGATCTCAAACTCCACCTTTTCCCCGGTCTTCAGAGTCTTGAAACCATCCTGCTTGATTGCTGAGTAGTGCACAAATACGTCCCCACCACTATCCTGTTCTATAAAACCATACCCCTTTGAATCATTGAACCACTTAACCTTACCTGCTGGCATACTGCTAAACTCCTTTCTTGATTGTTGAATGGTGCAACTATTTCATATTAATTCTCTCTTTTGCCGCATGTCAAGCGAAATCTTAAAAACTTTTAATGGTTATTTTCCTGCACAAAACAATGGGTAATTTTCTGGCAGACTACATTTAAAACCGCACCCGCGAGGTCACTCTGATGACCGGGTGGGTGGCAGGCGGCGTGCAATCAGGAGGCTTCCTTGAAACCGATCACGTCAGAGGGACAGGTCGATGCGCAAAGACCGCAGCCTAGACAGAGTTCTTTCTTAACCGTGGCAACAGGCACAGCAGAAGAGCCGAGCGGACCAAAAATAGAGATCTGTTTTTCTTTAAGCTCCACCGATATTGCTTTCGCAGGGCAGGAATCGCCACATGAACCGCAGCCGCTGCAGCGTTCCTCGTCGATGTCCGGCAGCGTACGCTCCGCATCCTTCTCGATAAGAAACTCGCCCAGTGCGCCAAGCGCTTCCCTCTCTTCCCACCGCGCCGACCTGGGGAATCGGATGAATCCCGCATGATACCGTTCCCTGTCCCATTTTGTTGGTGACCAGCGAAGCTGGGGCTCTGACCGATACTGAATGAGGAACTCCCGATCCCGGACAAGCTCAGCATACTGCTCCAGCGTCACCACTGTCGCAGCCGCGATGTTTGTCTCTCCCTTGGGTCCGTCAATACGCGCTCCGTTTTCATACGTATCGATCCGTTCGTCTTCCTCCAGATGGATGAACACAATCCCCTCCCTGCGAGCCTCCTCGTAAAGAAGCTCCGTGTAAGAGGGCGTGACAAGGTTTCTTGTAACGAAGATGACGTCCTTCCTCTTCTTTTTGAGCTTGAGCGCTTCTACAAGAAATTTTTCTGCAAAAAACTCATAAAACATTCGGAGAAGCGGGTCCCCTGTGCCGAGGTAAAACAGATACGAGTCGCTCTTCGCTTTGACATGCACTTCCGGCGTCACTTCCCTGTGCGCCGTCATCACAGGAACACGCCTGCCGTCATCCAATTCCATCATGCATCTCACGGCTGCGCCGTAGCCCGTGAGGATCGCGTCTTTGATGCTCATCGGCTCCAGGCTTCCGCCGGACACGTACACGCCCTTCGAATCAGTGGCGAGCGGGGCCGACTCCTTGACAAACCCCCATTCATTGAGGGAGAAGCCGAAATACTGGCTCAGTTCAGGCAGGTGAGCACCCGGCCTCAGGCCCGTGGCAAGCACCACATAATCGAAGCGTTTTTCGCTGAGATGACCGCCGTTGAAGTACCGCAAGGTTACTCCATCATCATCCTCTTCGAAGTAGCGTGAATTGGCGCGGACAAATGAAACGCCCATATCCCGGTAGAGTTTTTCCAGGTAGAACTCCTGGCCGAAGAATCTCAGGTCGTTGTAGAAAACAGTGATCTGCGGCGTTATCCCTCTCTGAAACGTCCACTTGATCTCCCGCAGCGTGTATGAGCAGCACATGGCCGAACAGAGCGGGTAGTCACTGCAGCGGGAGCCCACACAGAGAACGAAAGCCACCTTTCTCAAGTCACCGGGCAGCGACTCATTTCTCTGGTCGATAAGGCGGTCGTAATCAAGGCTGGCCAGGATCCGCTTGCCCGTTCTTTCCTTCGGCTCGTAAGGGGCCAGACCGGCCGCAATAATAACCCCGTCGGCCTCGATTAACCTGCCGCTATCCAATGTGATGAGCGATTTCTCGTAGAGCTTATCAACATCGACAATGCGGCTTCCTGTGATCACCTCGAGTGCAGGGAGGCTCTCTATCTCAGCAAAAAAGGTTTTGAAGCCCACGCGACAGTTGGCTATCTTTTCCATCAGACCACCCGGCGCATCAGTCTGTTCCAGAATGATTACCTTGTGGCCGGCCTTCAGGAGCACTTTTGCCGCTGAGATTCCACTGATACCGCCTCCAATGACGACTATGGTCATAGCCTTGTTCTATCCCCTGTTGCGAAGAGTAAAAGGTCTGTGAAGTAGATGATCTTCCTGTTCTTTGAAAAGGAAGTCAACGCCATGTGACAGAGAGGGCAAAAGAGCACGATTATGCCTCTGGAACCCTCGAGGACAGCATGCGACAGCTTCTCGGTAGCCCACTTGTTGATGAAGAATTGATTGCCTCCGCAACATTTCGCTTTGACCTTGGTCCCATCAATCTCTCCGCCAAGCTTTGTTATGAATGTTTCTATCACCTCTTTATTGCTTATGGCTGTTTCCTCCGGACGCATCAGCAGACAGCCGTAGTAAGGTGTAAAGACCTGCCCTTTCAGATCCTGCTCGACCTTGAGCAACCCGGTTGCCTCTTCACTCAACAACTCAAGGGGATGATAGACCGCCTGCGTCTTCCCGCTGTGCGCCTCCCTCAGGTTCTTATAACAGGCGGGACACGGAGCAACGACACCCTCTCCGGCATTCAATGCCCTGCTCTTTTCAAGGTTTGTCCTTGACAACTCTACCAATGTTCCTCTATCGCCGAACTCAAAAGCACCGCAACAGTTCCAGTCAGGGATTTCCAAGAGCTCGTGGCCCAGTTTCGTAAAAACCTTCTTCAAACCGCGGTCAAGTTTCCGTGCGCTGCCCGTAAGAGAACATCCTGGATAGTAGGCGTATCTCATCGCGCCTTCCTCTGTCTGGCACTCTTCTGCCAGGCATCGCCCATGTTCCTGACTTTGTGCGGCAGGTGAAAAGTAACATACTCTTTCCATCGCATTACATACGCGAGGTATCCTCCCCGGATGAGGAAGGAAAGAGCTTTCAGAAAAACGTATGGTTCGTATACTCTCCCCCAGATGCCTACGGAAGATTTGAAGGCCTTTTCAAATGGCGTTTCCATGCCCATCTTTCCTTTGACCGCCCGGACGATCTCCGGAATCCTTATATGCCAGGGGCACGCAGTGGTGCAGTTGTAACAGTTGGTACAGTAATGAAGAACGGGATCATCGTTTTTCAGCTCTTTCTGAAGAAAGAGGCTTAAAAGAAGCGCCTGAGGATTCGCTGCCACGGAAAGATCATTGATAGTGCAGACCGAGCCGCAGATCTTACACCCGAGACAAACGGAAAAATCCTTACGCTCGTACCCTGCAAGCCGAGCCACGTCTTCAATCGTCATCCCTTCCTCGCTAACTCGCATCTTCCCATCCCGGCATCAGTCGTCCGCGTCTTTCAGTTCATCCTCAAGAAACGTCAGATACGGCAGGGTCTCATCGAAGCTCCGGCCGGACATATAGGAGAAGATTTTCTGCAGCCTCTCCGATGTCCCCTTCATATACTTTGTGAGAGGTATCTTCTGAGGACAGGCCTCTTCACATGCTCCGCACCCGACGCATGTCTGAGACACATGATACATCCTGATAAAGTGGAAGAGTTCTTTGCCCGCTGGGAGAGAGCTCTCTCCCAGACGCAACATCTTGTTAATGAACGCGTCACCTTTGGGCACATATTCGTCGCCATGGAAAACGCAGTCGACACAATAACAGACCGGGCACATGTCCCTGCAGTTCATGCACATGATGCATTTCTCGAAGTCCCTTGAAAATTCTTCCATGTCCGATTGGAATTTCTCTCCGGCAGCCGGGGGCGTGACAAGAAATTCTTCTGCCACTTCCGCCTCTTCCCCCTCGACCAGGGAGATAAACTCTTCGCCTCGGGGCGTCAATGCACATGCCCACAGCGCACCCGACTTGTCCACCCTTATGGACGCATCACCTATTACCGCTCTCGGCTCACGGCATACTTTGCAAGCGTATCTCAGCTTGCCCGATGCAGCCAGGGCGGCCTTAAGATCGATGGGCTCTGTCGGAAGAGGCTCTGCCTCCTTCGAGGAAAGAGTCCCGAAGCAATCTAACGACACCGCAATCACGCTTTCGCGTTCGATCTGCATCAGCTTTGAAAGCTCCACGTAGGCCCTCACCTCGCATGGGCGCAGCAGCATGAGTACTTTGGCGTCTTTAGAGAAGAACCGCCTCAGGTGCAATGCTCCATTTACGTCAAAGTAGGGATTAGCAAGAGCAAGAGAGCCCGAACCCCTCCGGAAAACACGATGCCGGATCGTCTCGCCCGCCTCTTCGAAGCCGAAGACAAGGCGTCGCTCCTCCTTCAGGAAGGAAATAGCCGCGTACCTGATGGCGGTTTTATCAGTTTTTTTTGCCTTCATGTCTGCTGTCCTTCAACTCTTTGTACATGCCTTCAACCTTTTCAACGAAGCGGCGTGCCTCAGCAGCGCTTACCCAAAAGAGCCGCAATTTTTCTTTCATGGAAAACGCATCGAGCATCTCCTTCATCGCGGCCATCTTTCTTCTCGTGTAATAGTTGCCTTTAATGAAATGGCAGTCTCCGGGATGACAGCCCGCGACAAATACCCCGTCCACGCCCTCAAAGAGGGCCTTGAGAACAAACGCCGGGTCGACCCTGCTGGAACAAGGGACTTGTACCACCTTTACGCCTTCCGGATATTTCAGCCTCAGACTTCCCGCCATCTCGGATGCCTTGAACGAGCAATACGAACAGGCGAATCCTACGATTTCAATGTCATCCTGCCTCGATTGATCACTCATCCTTTCCTTCCTCTCTCATTAAAGTCCTTGGCTTTTCTTCATGACCCGTAACCCTGCCCCATGACCCTGTTCTTATATCGCCTCCGAGAAAGCGCTAATCTCATCATCAATCATACGGTCGATGTATCCTCTGAGCTCTATTGCAGATGAGGGGCAGGTGGCGTTGCAGAGTCCGCATCCCATACAGGCTGCTTCCTCCACACGGACAACCCTTTTTGTTTCGTCAAATGTTATGGCTTTTGCAACACACGCCTGTTCGCACATCCTGCACCCGCTGCACCTCTTGGGATTGACGTAGGAGATGAAGGGGTCGACATAGGCAAAACCGAGATTCAGAAAACCGAAAAGCTTCACGGCCGAAGCCCTTCCGTGGTTTATCGATTCTTCCACGTCTTTGGGGCCCGAGCATGAACCCGCAATGAAGATCCCTTTCAGGGCCGTGTCAAAGGGACGAAGCTTGATGTGCGCCTCCATGAAGAACTTATCCTTGTCGAGGGTTATCTTGAGAAGGCTTGCCATGCGCTTGCTGTCTTGCGGATGAGACATACCTGTGGAGAGCACCGCAAGATCAAACTCCCTCTCAAAGAATTCACCAAACAGCGTATCCTCTCCTCGTACCACCAGACCGGCGGGCGTCGGAACTATTTCAGCCACGTTAGCACGCGTAAAGAGAACGCCCTTTTCCTGGGTATCCTCGAAGTATTCTTCCCCTCCCCGGGGATGAGCCCTCACGTCCATGTAAAAGGACTCCACGTAGGAATCCTTAAACTTCTCCTTAACTGCCTCCCCCACGCGCAACGCGTTGACGCAGCAGACCCTCGAGCAGTAAGGCTTCCCAATCTGTTCATCACGAGAACCTACGCAATGGAGTATTGCTACCCTGGGTTTGTCCGGAAGCTGCAATGTGTCTCTGTCCCGCTCGAACTCGATCGTGGTGATAATCCTCTTGTCTTTCCCGTAATTCAATTCGGGTTTTACGGCTGGATCGAAGGGTGAGAATCCTATGGCTATAATCACGCCACCTATAGTGCGTTTCTTCTCTCCATCAGACGTTTCGAGCGTCACCTGGTAGTTGCCGAAGAAACCTTCGAAGTTTTTAATCGTCGTGGAGGTGAATATCTCAACGTTATCCCTCGTAGCCAACTGACCGGCCATTTCATCGATGATATCCCTACCCTCCTTACCTCCCGGCCACACATTCCTGAGGCTTCGCACGTGACCGCCGAGTTCGGCCTCCTTCTCCACAAGGCACACCTGCATGCCCGCCTTTGAAAGGAACAGGGCTGCGCTCAACCCTGACACGCCGCCGCCTATAATAAGCGCAGACTTCGTGACATCAACAATCTTCTCCTCAAGAGGAACATAGTGGGCCGCCGCATAGAGGCCTGCCAGTATCAGTCTCTTTGCCTTTTCAGTATTCCTTTCAATATCATCTCCCACCCACGAGCAGTGCTCCCTGATACCCACTCTCCTCAGGAGGAAAGGGTTGAGATTGGATTTCTTCAGCACATCCTTGAACATTTCTCCATGGAGTGAAGGCGTGCAGGACGCAATGATGACGCGGTCAAGTCCTTCTCTTTTAATACTTTCACTGATCATCTCCTGCCCCGGCTCAGAACAGACAAAAACATAATCCGCAGAGACGGTCACCCCGGGATATTTGTTGAAGTATTCACTCAATTTCCTGACATCCACGGTGTGCTTGATGTTGTGACCGCAGTGGCAGATAAATATACCCGTCTTCATTCTAGGTTCATCTCCGCTACCCCTGTATATATTCCATGCACGTTGCCGCAGCTTCTCCGGCAGAGGCAACGGTATCCGGAATGTCCTTGGGGCCCGACGCCATCCCGCATACGAAGATGCCATCTTCATTCGTCTTTGAGGCATGGAGCGAATCGATCTTAATGAAACCGTAATCGTCGCGTTCTATTGACATCATAGTGCAAAGCTCTTCTGTCTCTTTGCGAGGTCTTACGCCCGTCGCGAGCACAACAAGATCCACTTCTGTCTCGACCACCTCGCCGCTCAGTATGTCCTCCACCTTCACCAGTAATCCCTTTTCACTCTTCGTTATTTCTCCGGGTATGCCGCGTATGTAGAACGTGCCGCTCTCCTGGGTGCTCTTGTAAAACTCTTCGTACCCCTTGCCGTAAGCCCTCACGTCTATGTAGGATATATAGACCTTCGCATCTTTAATTCTGTCTTTCACGATGCTCGCATGCTTTGCCGTGTACATGCAGCATACCCTGGAGCAGAAACGCGCTCCGCTCTGCCTATCTCTTGAGCCGACACATTGAATGAAGTAGAAGCGTTTTGGAATCTTTCCATTATACAGAATGTCTCCCCCGGTCGGCCCGGTAACCGAACAGATTCTCTCGAATTCGATCCCGGTGACAACTCCTTGAAGCTTTCCGTATCCGTATTCTCTCTTTTCAGTCGGATCGTACAGGTCAAACCCGGGAGCCAGCACTATGCTGTCACACGTTATATCTGCGATCTCATCCTTCATTGTGTGATCCACGGCCTTGACTTCACAACGTCTCTCACATTCTCCACACTGTATGCAGCCTTCTATCTGGCCCGCGAGGCAACGGGAGGCTTCGGCCCTGGCTTCTCGAGCGCTATACCCGATCGCCACTTCACCAAAGGTCCGTACTCTTTTTTCGGTTTCCGCCTCGGGCATGGGGACCCGCTCCAGTCGCTGAAATCTCTCTTTCAGGTCAGCTATTTCAGGCTCTGTCAGCCTCTCCGGCTCTTTCATTCTTCCGTTATGTGTGACCACCTCTTCGTTCTTCAGGTAGCGCGTAATCGACAAAGCCGCTCGCTGACCCGCTGCAATGGCATCAACCACGTAGGCAGGCCCTGTGCACACGTCGCCGCCTGCAAACACTGCTTGCACGTTGGTCATTCCCGTGGACGCATCAATCTCGATCGTCCCTTTGGGTGACAGCACGACACCGACATCGTGCGCAAACCCTGTCTGCGTTACCTGGCCCAGCGCTGTGATAACAGTGTCCACAGGCGTGGTAAACTCAGAGCCCTTGACTGGTACCGGTCGTCTCCTTCCGCTTTCGTCCGCATCTCCCAGTTCCATTCGGATGCACTCCATGGCTGAAAGGTTCCCTTCTTTTCCATAGAACCGCACCGGCGTTGTGAGAAAGGCTATATCTATGCCTTCATGAAGAAGGGCGTCTATTTCTTCTTTGGCCGCGGGCATCTCATCCCGCGTTCTCCTGTATATGAGCTGTACCGACTCGCTTCCGAGACGTCTGACTGTTCTTGCACAGTCGATGGCAGTATTGCCGCCGCCGATAACAGCCACGCGGCTACCTGTTTTCATTGAATCTCCGCTATTTACTGCACGGAGAAAGCGTATGCCATCAATAACACCGGCGAGATCTTCTCCTTCCACCTCTAAAGGCAACCCTCTGGGCGCGCCGGTGCTTATAAAGACCGCGTCATACTCATCTCTCATTGTTTCGAGCGCTATATCCTTCCCGACCTCAACACCGCATCGGATCTCAACACCAAGCTTCGTGATATAGCCGATCTCTTTCCGCAATTCCTCCTTGGGAAGTCTATATTCAGGTATGGCGTACCGTAACATACCTCCTGGTTCAGGAAGCGCCTCAAAAACGGTCACTTCGTGCCCCTCCACTGCAAGCGCTTCCGCACAGGCCAATCCTGCCGGTCCGGCACCGATCACGGCTACTCTTTTTTCAGTCTTCGTAATCTGTGGCAGAACAAGCGAATTGATGTCAAACTGGTCGACTGCGAAGCGTTTCAGGTCGCGGATCGCCAGGGAATCATCCAGTTGTCCCCTGTTACACACCCTTTCACACGGGGCATAGCAGACCCGGCCGCAAACGGATGGAAATGGGTTTGTCGCTCTGATAAGCATATATGCGTCGGCGAACCGACCCTCGCTTATATGCTTCAGATACCCGAGCACATTGGTATGTATAGGACATGCGTCCACACACGCTGCCTTGCACGGGCGTTCTTCCCGTTTATCAATGCTTGCTTTGTTGGGTATGGCCTGCGGAAAAGGGATATAGATTGCTTTCCTCGGGCCTGTGCCCATGTTGAACTCGCTTTTCATCACCACCGGACAGGCCGGCCAGCAGGAACCACAGGCAGTACACTTCTTGGTATCAACGTAACGCGTCTTCTTGAGAACAGTAACCTTGAAGCCTGCGCCTTCCTTTGCCACAGCCAGAGGCTTCGCCCACGAGATTATTTCGATGTTGGGATTGAGCGAAACCTCAACCATTTTCGGTGAAAGCGTGCACGTAGAACAGTCAAGAGTGGGGAATGTCTTGTCAAGCTGTATCATCCGTCCGCCGATGGACGGACCAGCTTCCAGGAGTGTCACTTTAATTCCGCAGGAGGCAAGCTCCAGCGCGGCAGTTATGCCTGCGATGCCGCCGCCCACTACGAGAACATTCTTTTCCGTCATGCGTTCTTTGCCAGTTCCAGTAGCTTGTCCCTCATCTTGTTGACGTCGCCCACGATCCCGAAATGCGCGTACTGAAAGATGGGAGCTTCAGGGTCCTTGTTTACGGCAATTATGCAGTCAGCATCCTTCATGCCTGCAATATGCTGGAAGGCCCCGCTTATAGCCATGGCCAGATAGACTTTCGGTTTCACGGTCTTGCCGGACGTACCGACCTGTCGTTCTTTGGGGAGCCACAATTTATCCACCACGGGCCTTGAGCAGGAAAGCACAGCCCTCATGGCCTGGGCAAGCTCTTCAAAACGAGGGATTTCATCCTTGCTCCCTATGCCTCTTCCTACCGAGAGGAGAAAGTCTGCCTTGGTTATGTCGACAGCCCCTCCAGCTTCTTCCACGTATTCAACGAAGGCTCTTCCTTCGGTCGCGGCGAATGCACCGATGCTCTCTACAGCCGCCTCCGACGCTTCACGCGTTACCTGCTCCCTGAAGCTTCCACTGCGGACCGTAAGAATAGAAGGCTGCGCTGCAGCCTTGCATTGTGCGAACACTTTGTCAGAGTAGTAACTCTTGAAAAACGTGCCCGTATCTCTGTCCCACCCGTTTACATCCGTAATGAGCGGCAGCGCAAAGGAGCCTGCTGCGTACGCCGCACACTCGGCGCCTGACGACGAATGAGTAAAGAGTACGTACTCAGGCCGGCCGTAGCTTTCAAACACCTTCCCGAGGATTGACACCATCGTAAGGGGGTTCTGAAAGTTTCCTTCCTCAGTCTCCGCCTTGATCACCTTGCCTATCGTTGTATGGTCAACACCGCTGACTTTCTCAGGAAGCAGAAGACAGACGGGCTTCTGCATAAATTTTCCAAGCCCTATAGTGTCGAGATTTCTCTCCTCAAAGAGACCTCGCCTCACTTCTGCAACAACGAGGACATACCCGTCGCTCAGGCCATCACTCATTGATACACCCCCTTCTCTTTCAGTATCCCCAAGAGCTTGCCGCAAACCTCGCCCACGTCTCCCGTGATCATGGCAGCCCCTTCCTTCTTCGGAGGGTAAACCCATTGCGTCACTTCAATCAGACTTTTTGCATCCTCCGCATAAGCGGCCGCCTTCAAGACCTTCCTCTCCACCTTGGACGCCTTGCGCACGCCCATGATCGAGACGTATCGAGGCTCATTGATGCCGCTCTGTATCGAAAGCACGCAGGGCAAGGAAACCCTCACACGTTCCTGCAAGCCACCCTCCAGTTCCCTGCGCACTACCAGATGATCCTTCTCAACGGTATCGGTGCCTATAACCTGCGCAGCGAAAGGAACTTTGAGCAGAGCAGCCAGTATGCCTCCGAATGCGGCAAACTGGTCATCCTCAGCCTGAACACCTGTAAAGATCGCATCAAAGGAGATGTTCTCTTTCTTGAGAAAGTTATAGGCAAGCATTGCTCTCGCGAAAGGATCATGCGGAGCAGCCTCAGTTTCCAGGAGTATTCCATCCTTCGCACCCATGGCTATGGCGCGTCTCAGGACTTCGTCTGCTTCCTTGTCTCCTATCGCAATGCCTGTAACACCGCCGCCACCTTTTTCTACAATCTTTACTGCTTCCTCCACTGCGTAATTGTCCCAGTCGTTCATCCGAAAGGGAAGCTTGCTCAAATTGACAGACTGACCGTCTCCCAGGATGCGAAGCTCCTCTTCCTGCGTGACAGGCACTCTCTTCGTAAAGACCACGATCTCCATATCAGATGACCTCCATCAGTATTTCAGACACTTCTTTTACAGAGAGCCCCTTTTCAGTTGCCGGATCCTCAAGATTCATGACACAGAAAGGACAGCTCGTAGCTATGATCTCGGCACCCATGTCGAGCGCTTCCTTTACGCGCACTTCGCTGTTTCGCTGATACGTCGCCTCAACATCGAAGAACATCCTGCCCCCGCCACCCTCGCAGCAAAGGGAATTCTCACGCATACGGGTGAATTCCAGCAAGTCCGAGCCGATAGCCTTGGCAAGCAACACTCTCGGCTCGTCGAAGATCGCATTCTGTTTACCCAGAAAACAGGGGTCGTGGTAGACCACTTTCTTATCGTACCGGCGTTCCGGCTTCAGAGATCCGCCTTCCAGCAACTCTTTCACCTTTTCGGAATAATGGAGTATCCGTATGCCGAGATCTCCATACTCCTTCCTGAAGGTGTTCATACAGTGCGGAGATAGGGTTATAATCTCCTTGACTCCATATTCTGCAAAATTACCGCTGTTTTCTTCTCGCAGTTCTTCGAAGAGTCCTACCTCCCCCATCCTGCGTATCTCGTTTCCGCAGCAAGCCTCTTCTTCGCCGAGAACGCCGAACTCTACGCCCGTGCTGTGAAGCAGCCGAGCCACGTTGACGGGTATCACCATACATCTTGGATCGTATGCCTGTATGCAACAGGCGAAGAGTAGCCGCTTTTCTTTTGTCTCAGAGATGTGAGGGACCTCGAAATCAAGCTTTCCGATCCACTCGGCGCGCTTGCTCCTTGGCTTCCCCCAGGGGTTCTTCTGCACGAAGGTATTTTCAAGGGCCTTCTGGATAGTCACAGGTATGCGACCATCCTCGATCAGGACAGACCTCATATCGATGATGACCTCCGAGGGCTTCACGTCCCGCGGGCAGCGTATCGTGCACGTGCTGCAGGAAGTGCAATACCACGGCAACGCCTCTTCAACAGCGCGCTGAAACTGCTTCTTCCGTATGATCATTCTGATGTTGAAAGGTGTCTTTCCCGCTTCAGGACAGCTTCCTGTGCATTTTCCGCACTGCATGCAGGCTATTACTCGTTCACTGTTCAAGGGATTTTACCGCCTCCTTACCGCAAGGTTAGTACACATCGCACGCCGCGCTCATTTCATCAACACCGCCGGCAGGTAGGTGGCGAGCTCAGGGAATATAAACAAGAGTATCATGCAGACGATCATCGATGCGAGGAATGGATAGACGCCTTTGTATATCAGGTTCATGGGCGCCTTCGTGATGTTCTTAACCACAAAGACACAGATAGCAACCGGTGGGATAACCGACCCTATGCAGACCGTGCAGGCCACCATGATGCCTGCCCAGAGCGGATCGTAACCCAGTTTTAGAATCATCGGGAAAAAGATCGGCGTTGCGAGAATCATGAATGCCAGATCGTCGATAAAGGAGCCGCCCAGGAGATAGACCAGGAAAATGATGATCATTATCACCGCTCTGGGCAGCGGCAGCCCGACAATCCAGTCTGCAGAGGCCTGGGGCATGTTAGTGACCGCAATGAAATGGCCCAGTACCGCCGAAGACCCGATCAGCAAAAGCACCATACAGGAGGTCCGCAAGGCCTCTTGAATCGACTTTGTAAATCCCTTGAACCCCAGGTCACGTTTTGCCATACAGAGGACCAGAACCGCAAAAGCACCGATGCTGCCTGCTTCCGTGGGCGTGAAAAAGCCATACATCAGGCCGCCTATGAGAAGAATGAATATGACAATGGGCCATATCACATCCGGGAGCGCCTTCCACCGCTCCGGCCAGGGATACCTGTCACCCCTGGGACCGAGCGACGGGTTTATTCTGCACCATCCGAAAATGATCACTGCAAAAAAGAAGGCCATGATCAGGCCGGGAAGGATGCCTGCCATGAAGAGCCGTCCGATGGACTGCTGTGTGATGATACCAAAGACTATGAGTGTTACGCTCGGCGGGAGAAGCACGCCCAGCACCCCGACCGTAGCCACTATTCCCGTGGAGAGCTTTCTGCTGTAGCCGAAGCGGTCCATCTCCGGAATAGCAACGCTCGCGAATGTTGCGGAAGTGGCGACGACCGAGCCACAGATCGCCTTGAAGACAGTTGCTCCCGCGACGGTTGCCATCGCAAGCCCGCCAGGGATATGCCCCAGGAATTTATGCGTCGTGTCGTACAACCTTTTCGCAATTCCGGCATTGAATGCGATTTGACCCATAAGAACAAAGAGGGGTATGGCTGTTAAGCCATACGAGGCAAGGGAATCAAGAAAATCGTTGGCCATCAAACTGACGGCCGTATCGAAATCATTGAGTATGGTGAACCCCACAAAACCGACCGCTGCCATAGCGAAGGCGAGCTCAATTCCCGTCAAGAAAAGGCCCAGCAGCACAACCAAGCCGACTATACCTACCAAAGTCTCATTCATGCTCGGCCCCCTTGAAGATCGCTTTGAGAATATCACTTACGAGGACAAGACATTCAACCAGACTCGAAAGAGACAGGGCATATGCAACAGGATAGAAAGGGACGTGCAAGGTGAGGGAAACCTCCCCTGTACTGTAAAGATCATTCCCCTTCAGATACAACGACCACGCAAGGAGAAGGAACACCCCGAGCCCGAGGAGTTTCGTGAGTACCGTCAGAATTCTCCTTCCCGTCTTCGAGAGAGCATGGGTGATCATGTCCACGTTCACATGCGCACCGTCAAGAGAGGTCTGGGCAATTGCAAAACCGGCCACAAGAGCGCCTCCGAAGGACATGAGCTCAAAGGTGCCTGTGATCGCTTTTCCCACGTATCGCAGTATCACGTCAAGAACGGTAAGAAGCATCATCAATGCCAGGACAACTCCCCCCACCGTATTCAGCACTCCGCTTGATTTAAACGTAGCACTGATGAATGCGCGCATAGTTTACCTCCGCTGATTTAGTCTTTCCGATGGAGTGCGGCTCACGCACTCCATCGGGCCGGCAAACTACTTTCTGTACTGTTTAAAGGATTCGAGGAGAAACTTCACAGCCTCATCACCCGGCATTCCCTTTGCCTTCATCTCCTTCACATACTCATCAACAAGAGGCTTAGCGCCCTTATCATACCAGCGCGCATCTTCTTCGTGGCTCAGCGTGATAATCTTGTCACCTCTCTTAATGAGCCAGTCTTTTCCCGAGATGTCTATGTCCGCCCACATCTTGCCATACTTCTCTATGTACTCGGGGCTCATCTTGTCGATAATGTCCTGTACATCTTTAGGAAGAGAGGCGAATTTCTTTTTGTTCATTGCGACAATAAAGGTCGCGGAGTATGCAGTCGAGGTGTTCTCTGTAGAGTACTTTACGTGCTCGCCCGTCCTGAAACCTTCCAGGGCCTCGTAACTGGACATAAGGCCGTCCACAACCCCTTTTGCAAGGGCGTCATAGACGTCCGGCATAGGCATGGCCACCGGTGTACCTCCTATCAGACCTACGAATTTAGCATTCGATCCATAGCATCTCAGTTTTAGCCCTTTCACATCATCCAGTTTTTCAACCGGTTTGGTCTTCGTGTGGAGGTAACCGCCAGGCTGCCCGTGAAACCAGAGCACGTGCACGTCATCGAATTCTTTGGGTTTGAACTTGGCATACATCTGGTTGGCAATTTTTGTAGCGGCCGGACCGGGTGGGGTCCCAATCGGAAGATCCAGAACTTGAGAGAAAGGAAACCTCCCCATGGTATAGCCAAGAACATGGTTGCTCACATCGGCGATGTCCTTTACGACGGCATCGTAGCACTGCGCGGCGGGCACGAGGGTGCCACCGGCGTAATAGTTAACCTTAACCTTACCGCCGGTGCGCTTCTCCAGATCTTTACCCCATTGCTCCAGAAGGACGTTCTGCTGATGTGTGATGGGAAACCAGTTGGCGACTTTCAGGGTAATGACTTTTGTCTCTGCAGCGCCGGCTGGGCTGAACATACCTGACACCACGTAGAGCAGGAAAAGAAAAAAACAAAAAATCCGAACCTGTTTCATAACCCCTCCTCTTTGTTTTTTGCCGCTCACCGCATTTCAGCAGTGAAGCGGGGATCTCACTTCACGGGTGTTGCATAATGGGCACGTATCTCCTTCTTAAGAACCTTCCCCTGAGGACTCTTGGGCAGCTCCTTCCAGAAGTCGACGCTCTTCGGTTTCTTGTACCCCGCAAGATGTTGTCCACAGAACTCCTTTATTTCCGATTCGGTCGCCTCGGACCCATTCCTGAGGACAACTACCGCCTTCACCACTTCCCCCCAATGTTCATCGGCAACGCCCACAACCGATGCCTCTGAAACTGCCGGGTGGCGATATAACACTTCCTCTACTTCCCTCGGGTATATGTTCACGCCTCCCGAGATGATGAGGTCGTTCTTTCTCTCCACGATGTAGACGTACCCCTCTTCGTCCACCCGCCCCAAATCGCCAGTATGCAGCCAGCCGTCCTTCAGCTTCTTTGCCGTCTCTTCAGGCATCTGCCAATACTCCCTCATCATGGCTTCACTGCGGACAATAATCTCGCCTACCTCCCCGACAGGCACATCATTGTCATGATCATCCACGATCCTGACCTCGTAATTGACTACCGCCCTTCCAGATGAGGCAAGCCTCTTCTGTTTCTCTTCAGACCCGTCAAGTATGTGATCCTCCGGCCTGAGTACAGTCGTCAGGGGCCCTGTTTCGGTCTGGCCGTAGAGTTGCGCAAATCCGCAGGGGAAAACCGCCAAAGCTCGCTTGAGCAGTTCTACCGGCATAGGCGCAGCAGCATACAGGATCAGGCGCAGGCTTGCCAGGTCGAATTTACTGACATCCGGAACCTGAAGAAGGCTGTGAATCATGGTCGGCACCATCTG
This sequence comes from Syntrophorhabdales bacterium, assembly GCA_035541455.1. Taxonomy (NCBI): domain Bacteria; kingdom Pseudomonadati; phylum Thermodesulfobacteriota; class Syntrophorhabdia; order Syntrophorhabdales; species Syntrophorhabdales bacterium. The sequence continues at coordinate 14,232 of DATKNH010000020.1, read as the reverse complement.
ACAGCGGGTTATCCTTTCCCGGGCTATGTAGGACAGGATCTCAACCGGGTCAAAACCCCCTTCCCGCTTGATATGGAACGTGTTGGCCATGAACACGTGACGAACGATGTTGTCTTCACCAGCCACATGGTAAAGAGGAAAGGTGATCAGCACCCTCTCATCGTAGTCGACCTTCAATTCGATAACGCCTGCCGCCGCATCAGACAGCAGGTGCCGGTGTGTCCTTACCGCACCCTTTGGCTTTCCGGTGGTCCCGGCTGTGAAAAAAATAGACAACACATCGTTTTCACCCACCATGCCAGCTGGTTCGCTACCGGCAGCCGCGTCGAGCGTGAGCTCGTACGAATCCATAAAGGGCGACTCCGGCTGCTGCAGGCAGATGTATCGCTCAACGGTCGCCAGATCGGGTTTGAGCACGTCTATCATCTCGCCATAATCTCTGTCAAGAAAAAGAAACTTCGGTGTAGAGTAGTTGATTACTTCTTTTAGCTCCGGCGCCTTCAGGTGATTGTTGTAAGGGCAAAAAATACCGCCTGTCTTCGCCGCAGCGAAATAAATTTCAAGAAATTGGTGGGAGTTGTGAACGAGGGCTCCGACTCTGTCTCCCTTCTTGAGTCCTGCGTGAACCAGAGCATTCGCGAGGCGGTTCACCCGCTCATTCAGTCTGCGGTAGTTCATGGAGACTTCTTCTGAGACAATGGCAGGCTTTTCGGGAAATTTATTGGCGTTTCTCGCGAGCAGATCCCCTATAGTCATTTCTTATCTCCTGACGACCCCGTTTTATACAATACTCCTCTTCCCTATATTCCTCAATCGGAAAAGAAGAGCAAGTACAATGCCCAGCTTTGAAGGGGCTCCAGATCTTTGGGCTATGGGCGCGCTGCACAGATCTATTAAACCAGAGATAGGCGCGGTACAGCGCGTAATAGATGCATTGTGTCACTTTCAGTTGAGTCTCAATTCAGACTTTTTGAACACGTGACACCGCTTCTCATCCCTTGGGGGGAACTGCACCTGTTGTTTCGTTTCGATACACAGGTGTATCAACTCTACACACTCCCGCGTAGTTTCTCCAATGCCTCATTTCTTGTTCCTGCGCTTCTAAACAGGGCTGACTACCTTTGCATGAGCTGCGACCGTGCTGGCACGGCACTTGTATCGTAAACCTATCGGATCTGGTGGTTTGAAAAACTCCAAGGAGGCGGCAATGTTCGAACTTACCCCGGAACAGAGAGATATCAAACAGGCTGCGTGTGAATTTGCAGAAAAAGAGTTCAGGGATGTGGCCCGCGAGCTGGACGATAACGAGCGCTTCGACGACAAGCTCTGGAAGAAAGCGGCTGAGCTTGGATTTCTCGGAATGTTCATAGAGGAACAATACGGAGGAGCAGGCCTGGGCCATTTCGAACAATGCCTTGTTATAGAAGAGTTTGCAAGGGTAGATACGGGTATCGCGCAGTGCATGGTGGCTTCCTATTTCGGCACGCAGTTGATAAAGCTTTTCGGAACAGAAAGCCAGAAACAGAAATACCTGCGTCCTGTGTGCGAGGGAACGTGGCGAGCGGGTATGGCGTCCACCGAACCCGACGCAGGGAGCGACGTGGCGGCTATCACGACCACCGCTGTCAAAGATGGTGATGACTACGTCATTTCAGGAAATAAAATGTTCATCACCAATGGCAGCATAGGCAACTTTCTTCTGGTGCTTTGCGTTACCGACCCAAAGAATCCGCGGAAGCACGATCGCCTCAGCACGATCATCGTGGAAACCGATCGACCCGGATACGAAGCGAACAGGCTCCATGGTAAACTCTCAATAAGGTGCTCCGATACCTGCGAAGTCGCATTTAAAGATGTGCGGGTTCCGAAGGAAAACCTCGTGGGCGTTGAGGGTAGAGGCTTTTACCAGCTCATGGATTTTTTCAATCGTGCGCGCCTTGACGGCGGGGCCGGCCTTGCGGTCGGCACGGCGCAGGGAGCTCTCGATAAAGCGATAGCACATGTTCGCAAGCGGAAAGCGTTTGGCGGGACGCTCGCCAGTCTCCAGATTGTGCAGGCCAAGATTGCAGAAATGGCTACGCTGGTAGAGGCGGGCAGGAGTCTTCTCTATCGCGCGGCTCTCGCAGTGGATCGGGGCGAAGTAGACCCCGCGCTGATCGCGATGGCCAAGTGGTACACATGCGAAATAGCGGTCAAAGTATCGGATGAATCAATACAGCTCCACGGAGGCTACGGCATCCTCAAAGAGTATGATGTGGAGCATTACTGGAGGGATGCCAAGGTGCTTGAGATTTTTGAAGGCACCAAGGAGGTGGAGAAGGTACTGATTGGAAGAAAGCTGTTGCAACGCTCTTGAGAAGTGAGCGACCAGAACCGAGTAGTTGATATTTCTGAATAAAAGTTTCTAGCTTTCGTTGATCTTACTGTAAAGCCGTTTTCTGCTGATCCCCAGGAGTCGCGCGGCCTTGCTCTTGTTGCCGCCGACCGATCTGAGGACATCTTCGATGTATGTCTTTTCCATAGCCGTAAGCTCCACAACACCCCGGCGGAGATGGTGATCATCCTTCCGATCATCGACCGCCAACCGATTGGCTAGAACGTTTTCCGGCAGAAGGTCAAGGGCAACCTCAGACCGTGACCCTGAAAGCAGCACCGCTCTCTCCAGCACATTGGCCAACTCCCTCACATTGCCCGGCCACCGGTAATTAAGCAATGCCTGCATTGTGTCAGGTGACACCGTCTTGGAGACGCCGCCCCTCGCCTGCTTTCCAAGAAAATAGTCGACCAGGAGGGGAATGTCCTCTTTTCGTTCCCTGAGAGGCGGAACGGCAATGGTAAAGGTGTTGAGCCTGTAAAACAGGTCTTTACGGAACTTCTTTTCATCAACTTCGCGGTCCAGATCTCTATTTGTAGCGCATATGAACCGCACATCCACGCTAATCTCCCTGGTATCTCCTACTTTTCTGAAAACCCCCGCTTCCAGCACTCTGAGCAGCTTTGCCTGGATGGTAGGACCCATGTCACCCACTTCATCCATGAAGAACGTGCCCCCGTTTGCAATTTCCAGGAGACCCAGCTTGTCAGCATCTGCGCCAGTAAAGGCTCCCTTCTTGTGACCGAAGAGCTCGCTTTCGAGAATGGCTTCCTGGAATGTGCTCGAATTGACAGCCACAAAGGGATTATGCGCCCGATGGCTCATGTCATGGATAGCGCGCGCCACCAATTCCTTCCCTGTTCCCGTCTCACCCACAATCAATACGGGAGTATTGGTCGAGGCTACGACGCCGATGAGCCGCTTCACTTCTGCTATGGGCCTGCTTTCTCCGATAAAAGCATCGCGGAACTCAGCTCGATGGAGCTGCTCTTCAAGGATGATATTCTTTTCACGCAACGCTTTCTTTTCATGAGCCTTGACGATTACTTTTGAGAGCACAGACAGCTTTGTGGGTTTTGTCAGATAATCGTAAGCTCCGAGCTTCATCGAGCGGATCGCGCTATCCACCGATGCGTAGCCCGTCAACATAATCACTTCAAGCAGCGGCTGCATTTCTTTGAGCTTCGCTAGAAGCCCTATGCCATCCATGTCTGTGAGTCTTATGTCCAGGACACAGACGTCAAACGGTTCTCCTTTGACCAGCGCTAAGGCTTCCGCAGCGCTGGAGGCTGTTGAAATGCTCATACCTTCGTGAGTGAGCTTCTTGCTGAATGCTTCTACCAGGCGCGTTTCGTCGTCAACAATGAGCACGCGAATCATACCGTTTGCTCCAAGCTCTCATCCTCTGTCCAGGGACAGAGGATGATGCGGCACACGCTTCCTCCGCCCGCACGGTTGCTTATCTCGATTGTGCCACCCATTTTACTGAGAAACTCGTAGCAAAGCGTCAAACCAAGGCCGGTGCCTTTCTGTGAACCCTTGGTTGTAAAGAAGGGCTCGAAAACCAAATCGACTATGTTCTCCGGAATGCCCGCTCCGTTGTCCTCAATCTCAATATGGACAGCTGATCCCTCCGGCCAGGCCTTGATAGATATTTGAGCGTCAGCTCTTTCCTCCACCGCGTCGATTGCATTATTTAAGACATTCAAAAATGTCTGCCGCAATGCGTAGAGATCTCCTTTTACGCGAGGCAGGTCAGGAGCGACATCGCTCACCAGTCGTATCTTCATCTTTTTAAAGTTGATCAGCTCGACAAGGTCATCAATCAACCGGCCCAAATCGATCGGGGCTGTTTCAAATCCGTTTCTGCGGTTCAAGTCGAGCAGGTTCTTGATGGTTTTCTTGCATCGGAATGCCTGCTCCTGAATCACCTCCAGATACTCTGAGAGGTCCTGCAGGTCTGCTCTTTCCAGGCCTCTATTGTCGCATTGCTGAAGAAGTTCATGCGCCAGTTCCGAATGGGCCGTGATGGTCGCGAGAGGATTGCTCAGTTCATGGGCGACGCCTGTCGCAAGCCTGCCTATTGCGGACATGCGCGCCTCCTGAATCAGCTGCACCCTGGTCCTGACCCTATCTGTAGTCTCCTCTATTATACAGAGCAGGCCTTCCACCTCCCCTTTTTTATCGCGAAGAGGCACCCCCTTGAAATTTATGAACTGATTTCTCCCGCGGTACGTGACAAATGGAAAATCATCAAGCTGAAATGCCTCCCCCTCGAGGCCTTTTTGTATGCGCTCGGCAAGGCCGCACTTTATCGTGTAAGAATTCTCAAGCCAGTTAAACCCCATGAGCTTCTCTCGCGCCTTGAAGCCGAGGTCGGAAATCGCTGCCAGCGCCGGATTAACACTTGTAAAAACCCCTTTCTTGTCGATGGTAAATATTGCGACCGGTGCATTCTCAATAATGGCTGTCTGCAGTTCATTGAGGCGGCGGAGTTCCTCGCCGATCCTCTGATGCATGGTCACGTCCTGAATCATCTCGATCACGTGCGTAAAGGATTTCTGTCCTTTTCGCTGCAGAGGGGTTGCGGTCAGCACAAAATGCTTCGATTGTCCTTCGTATTCAAGCTTTATATCCAGATGCTCCGTGCGGCCACTGCCGAAGGTTTTCAAGACAGGACAGTCCTCGCATATCTCGCGCATGCCGAAGATTTTTCTAAAGCAACGCTTATCTTCTAACGCTGCCAATTCTTCGCGGCAGAGACATCGAAATCCGCGCGTGTTTATCCATTCAACCTCCAGTTGCGAGTTGACTATCCAAATCCCTGCTGAGAGGGAGTCGATGATCGACTCCATGATTCTGGTAGTAACCTTCATAGAAGCTTTCGCCGTGCTGAGTCAAGAAGAGTTTTTCTAATCTACAACGGCTCTGACAATTTAGCAAGAAATGGCCGAACGCTGCAGGGCCTCATCACCGGCACGATGCTTGAGCTTTCGGCTCACCCAGAAAGACAAGGGGCGGATTCCGTTATCCGCCCCTTGTTAAGTTCTTTGTCTGCTCTCTTTATTCCCACTTGGGCATGGGGAACTTCTTCGGTACTTCCCAATCTTTGATCGATTTCATCCATTCGGCCTTTTCCACAAAGACATCATGTGCCAGCGGTGTCGGTGGATGACAGACCCACAGCGGATCAAACTCATCCTTCACCTTGAGCAGCCACTGATGATAGTTCGGCCCGTACTTTGGCCCGGTGAGGTAGAGAGGCTGATGCGGTCCAAGCAGCGAGGTGTAGAAACGGTTCCTGATATTCATCTTAGATGTCTCGACGTAGAAGTGATCCACGCCGGTGGTGTCCTCATCCTGGTCCCAATAAACCAAGAACTCAGAATAACCCTGATGACCCAGTTCGAAGCTCTGGAACCAGCCCGGGTCGCCATAGTCGGGCATGAGGGGTGGTGTATACTTTTTCTTGAGATCCGCGTATGCCTCTCCGTGCTGCACAGCATGCGACAGCGTCTCGATAATGTAGTCGACCGAGACATACGAGCCGCACATAAGCCACATGCCCGCAGAATCGGCGTTCTTGATCCATGACTCGTCCGACGGCTTAGTGGCACGCGGCTGGGAACCAAGCTCCGCCATGATGTCGTTGAGGACGTTTTCATCGTACTTCATCTGCTCCTCAGAGGTGAAACCGATGAGCAGGACGCGAACGATGTGAAAGTTTTTGATCGTTTCTTCATTTTCCTTACCCCACAAATCCCAGAACTCTTCCTTGCATTCTGCCTTGGCAATGGCCCTCCAGAACAGCGGCACCTTGGTGACCGCCCCCGCGATTTCGGCTTTCGAAATCTCGAACATTGCCTTAACCTGGGCAGCCTTGTTCGGCACCTGGTAGTTGATCCATTTCATCCGATGCTCCGGAAGGGCAAGCGCCGTGTTGGGAGCGATGCCTGTGGGCATCGGCTTTTCCGGTTGGAACGGGAGAAGTTTGACAGCCATCTTGGTTACGATGCCGAGACAGCCTCGCAGGCCCGTAAACCCCCTGAGAAGCCCCCGTAAATCAGGACCAGGGCCATCCCCCCAGAAAGGATCCTCTCCTACCGCAAGGGAGCCCATCTTTACCAGCTCACCGTCGGGCAGCACCAGCTCCGTACCAAGGATGCGTCTGTGGGGAAGACCGATACGGTGAGAGAGCGGCGACCAGCCATCACCTATAAGGTTCGCGATAACGGATGCCTGCGCGCCGCCACCGCCAATAATCACATACATGCCACGCTTCATCGCTTCTTCCTGGAGAGGAGAATAGATGACGCCCGAACCTACCACCGCGTACATATGCTTCTCATCTATTTCAAAGTCGTTAAGGCGCTTCAAGTCCACGAGAAGCTCGTTCTCCACGTGACAGTGGGAGCGAGGGCCGTAAAAACCAGTGCTGTAGGGAACGTAAGGCACGCTGTAGCGGTTACATACTTTGACAATGCGCTGCACCTCTTCGGTCGTGCGCGGGAGGACCACACAGGCGGGTATCTTGGTCATGACCCGTTCATAGCCGAGACCACTTTCGTAACCTCCCGGCCCTGACCTGTAGCCTTCGCACACCGCCGGATCATCGGTGATGTATTTGGCGCCGACGATGGATTCTAATGCGTTGTATGCTTTTTTCGATATTGCCATGATTCACCTCCTACAGCGACGCCGAGATGAGCTCGGCGATATCGACTACTTTGATGTTATCCCCATTCTGTCTGACCGCCTGGCTGAAATTATTCTTGCACCAGGGGCAGGCTGAGACTAAAGTCTCGGCACCCACTTCCCGGACCTCTTCCAGACGGTGTTTTGCGGAAAAGGAGGCCAGATCGGGAAACGCCTCTTTGGTTCCCCGGCCGGCACCGCAGCAGAAGGAGTTCTCCCGCGTCCGCGGCATCTCAACAAAGCTGGCGCCAGGAATTGCAGCTATGAGGTTTCTCGGCTGCGCGTACAGCCCGGACGTTCCACGGCGTCTCTTGAGACGTGGGTTCACTGTACCCATCCAGCCACGCTCGCCCGAATAGGGCGTCCATGGGTCGGCGAGACGCGAAATGCCGCAGGAATCATGGTAGGCAAGCCTAACATTTTGAGGTTTCGAAAGCCGTAGTGTGCCCTTCTTGAGCGCTTCATCGGCGGCTTCCACAAAGTGCACTACATTGAAGCCCAGTTCGGCTGTGGAGATGTTGAGAAGCTTCGGATAATCAACTTTCCACATCCGGTAGCCTTCCGCACACGTGAGCATCACTGTCTTGGCGCCCGTCGCCTTGACAGCTTCTATATTCCGTTTTGCCAGTTCGCGAGCCTCATCAAGCATACCGACTGAGAAGAGTGTGTTGCCGCAGCACCACTCGTCCGGCATGAGCATGAAAGATATATTGGCTGCGTTGAGGACTTTTGCTGCGGATCTGGCTATTTCAGGGGCTACATATGAAGCAGAGCAGCCCACAAAGTAGAGAACGTCGGCCTTTTCTGCAATCTTGATATCTGCAGTGAGCCATTTCTTCCTGTTTTCGTGGGGTGCGCCGAACTGGTTATGGGTTTTTGCAATGTTCTCGGCAACCTTCTTATGGGCAGGCATAGGGCCTGCACCCTCCTGCACTGCCTTGACTCTCATCGCTTCCAGGCTGAGACCGATCTCCAGGTCAAGGTTTCTCTTGCAACCCACATCGCAGGCTCCGCAGAGGGGGTCAGCATAGATGATCTCCAGAAGCTTGGGAGACCACTTCAGCTTACCTTCGATCATTGCCAGCCCGATCCTCATTTTTCCAAAAGCGCCGTAGGCGTCAAAATCGTTCCAGGTGTTGCTGGGGCAGCGGGTGCTGAAACGCACGCCGGGCATATAGGTATGTTCCACCCAGTAGCAGCCTTTGCACTTGATGCACCGGCTCATATCATACGCGAAATTGTCGAGCTTCTTTATATCTAAACTGAATTGTGTGGTTGGCATCGTCTCCTCCTTAGAAACAGAGATTTCCCGGGTTCATGATGTTCTTGGGATCGAACACCTTTTTCACCCGTTTCAGTGCGGCGCCGTAACCCGCCGCACGCTCATAGACCATAGGCGCAAGCTCACCGTAGGGCCTGGAGAAAAAAGCACCTTCGTTCATCAATGCCTGGGCAGCGTCGCGATAGAGTCCTGCGATCACTGCTGCCTCGTCCTCGTGATAGAAAAAGGTAAACTCCAGCTGGCATGCCCGATTGTGCTCTATGGGCTGGAAGTACACTCCGATCTCGCTTATGGGATAGCCGTGCCGCGCCGCGACTTCTTCAACCACGTCGATAAAGAGCGGTGCGGATGCAGGTCTCGCGATGAAGAAGAGACTCTGAGAGGAACCCCTCCACTGGTGCTTCCAGTAGGGCTTATCTGCTGGCCACGGCTTGCGGAGCATAGGCAGAAGCTTGCGTGCCGCGCCCGGGAAACCAGGGAGCGCATCGGTCAACACGAGGTCCCTGAACTCGTTACGCAAAACCTCCTTCAGGAACTTCTCCTCGTAGGCAATCTTCTCTTCAGGCCTGCGGAAAAGCCCACTGATCACCAGGATCAAGGTCCATGCAGGAAGCGTTGCCGCTAGCCTGTCAAAGTCATCCGGCCACTTCTCTGCAAGGATAGCCGCGAGATCCACATTGTTAAGGACCATACATTCCTGCCCGATTCTGCGTGGCAAGATCCTGTGCAGAAATTCTATCGCGTACGAAAGATCTGAAACTGGTGCAAAAAGGATCTTGTCTATCTTAGGCATCCATTCGATTTTGATATGGGACCACGTTACGATACCCATCGTGCCTTGGGCTCCCTGCACTAAGCGGTAGAAGTCGAGACCCGGCCCTGAAGGATTTCCGCCTCGAGACTTTGAATCCGGGAAACCATTGACACTGGCCGAACCAATGCGGAAGGGCTCAGAAGCCGGCCAGACTACTTCCATGGCCTGCATGGGTTCGCCGTAATCATAGACGGTATTGGTGGGAACTTCCCGCTCCAGCCAGTCGGTAAGCACCGAGCGATCTGCGGGGGGTAATAGCGGCATAATCATCCGCATACCTTTCTTCTCGAGCTCTGCGGTGAGCTGCCCCCACGTTACCCCTGCCTCTATTCTCGCCGTCCGGTCAGCATCATTGATCTCCTGTATTTTGTTCATGCGCGTCAGATCCACCAACAGGCCACCCTGCTTCGGTATGGTGGAGCCGTAGAAATGGCGGCTTGAACTTACCGGAACGACCGGAATGTTCTTGCTGTTGCAGTACTTCAGGATCGCGCTTACCTGCAACGAGTCGCTGGGATATGCCACTGCGTCAGGAATCCCAGGCGGGACAAGACTGTAATCCCGTGAGTACATGAGCCTGTCTTTCTTGGCATCACTCACGTTCCCCTCTCCGACGATTTTTGTTACATCATCCTTGAGTGCCATTGTACCTCCTTGCTTCAATTATTTTAATATGTGAACTTTTTCTCACGATTAAAGAACTGCAGTGCCGCAAACTCCTTCACATGCCAGCCCATTTTTTGAATCACTGGTGCACGCTTAGCAAACGCGAGGGTAATTCAATGTCGATTTTAAAATAAAAATATACTCGAAATCAAGTAAAAAGAAATTAAGTTTCAGAATATGGAATGACAACTGAGCAAATTTAGGTCAATTTGATCATAATTATCCATAACAATCCTCTATCACCTAAAACTTGCGCCTGATAAATCCGCCCTCGCCTCCATTAAAAGATTCTCTCTTTCGTTACCCATGAAGGGTACCACCGGTAATAATCGGGCGGATGAGCAAGACTCAAGCCGTCGTACGTCGCTTTGGCGAGCTCAATCCCCTTCTTTGTCCGGTAGAGTCTCACGAGACCCTTTTTTTCCAGTGAAACCAATATTCCTTCAAGCGCATCCTTATCGACATCAAAATACTCATTCATGTCTGCCACGGACATGTGTAGTCCAGGGTTGACCCTGTAGTCCTCAGCCAGCAACGCCAGGAGCGCCTGCTCGTCGGCTTGCGTTTTTCGTTCAGGCGGACCCACGGCAGGTACCGGTACACCCAACTTTTCGTGGATGACTCTTCTGCGCATCCTGAACTCTTCAGCCCATTGTCGCAACGCTGTTCGGAAGATGACGAGCCTGCACGCCTCCATTGTGCCGCCCGCGATGTTTTCAATCTTCGAAACCTTCATCACTTCTTCGACAGGATAAAATGGCGTGAGTGAATCGCCGCCCATCACCTGCATCGCATCAAGACTGGCCTGTAGCGCGCCCTCACAGATATAGACTTTGGCGACGTTGGATTGCAACGTTATGTCCCATCCCAGGTCCCAGAGATACGCAGTGTAGTACGTAAGGATACGCGCTATCTTGACCTTTGATACGAGGTTGGCAATCTTGAACTGATTCTCGGGAATGTCTATGGTCGGCCTGCCGAACTGTACCCTTCTTTGCGCAAAAGGGACTGCGTTTCGCAACGCTTCTGCGGCCCATCCCGTGGCCTGGGCGCAAATGAGCGTCCTCTCGAAGTTGAGACCTGCTGTCATAACGCGCCAGCCTTCCCCCTCTTCGCCTATCCTGTTAGCCAGCGGCACCGATACATTTTCGAAATTGAGCACACCGTTCTGGATATTATCAAAACCGATAATCTCATTTATCTTTTCGACCGTCAGGCCGGCTGTGCCCTTCTCTATTATAAAAGCCGTCAGGTGTTTGTACGCCCTGATGTCCTCTGGAGTATTGCTCGTGCGGGCGTAGACCATGTGGCGGTCAGCAACACCTGCTGCCACAATGTACCGCTTTTTCCCATTCAGGACGTACGCGTCGCCTTCGCGCCTAGCCTTAGTTTCGATAGCCGCCGCGTCAGTGCCGGCAAACGGTTCCGTGATCACGATGGCGCCGGTCTCTCCCTTTGCGATACGCGGTAGAAAACGCTGCTTCTGCTCCTCAGATCCGTACTCTATTATCTGTCTCAGTCCGCCCAGCATATTGCCTACTACGGCGCGGCCCGGCCCCGGCATACGGTTGAAAGCCTCACACGCGATGCATGCGCCCGTTGCCCCGAGTCCCAATCCTCCGTATTCCTTGGGCACGCCGGCTCCAGAGTATCCTTTTGCCGAAATCTTTTGGAAGAGGTCGAAAGGGAACTCCCGTGTCCAACGTGTTTCAGCATCTCTCGGCGTCAACTCTTCCGCAAAGATCTCAACCTCGTCTGCAAATCTCTTCTGCTCATCTGTCCACCATGGAAAATGCTCCATTGGAAATCCTCCTTCTCTTCGCGTTCCGGCCATTCTAGGTTAGACACCACGCCCATGTCAAGCCGTTTCTTGGGGAGTTCCTTGCGAGTTTCGTTCTGTGGTGGGACGTGATCCAGCGACCACGTGGATTGCGAGCTGAGGATTACCTATCTTGAAGATTTAGCGAGAGCAAGTGACAGTTGTTTGTGGCCGTAAAACTAGCGAGGTTCCGATATCCGTCGCAGGAAGACACACCACCGGCGCTCTACATGCCGGCACAAGACCAGGGCCCTAAAATTTTGCTGGCACAGCGGCCTGTGTGGGCTCCGTCTTTAGGGCCGATCTGGCTCTCTGCATATTCTGATGCGCTTTTTCGTAGAATGAGGGGCTTATCTCTATAGCCTTCTCGAAAGCCTCAATCGCTTTAGCATAGTTCTGTTGTGCCATATATACGTAACCAAGATTATTGTAGGCACTGGCGTCGTCCTTGCCTTTCCTGAAGGCCTCGAATGCCTCTTCGTACCTGCCCACGGTCGAAAAAACCAACCCGAGGTTATTGTAGACCCGAGGATTCTCCGGCTCGATCCGGAGCGCGAGAAGAAAAGCCTCTATCGATTTGGTATTTTCACCCATCAGGTAGTACGAGAGCCCAAGATTGTTGTACAGGGCTGCTGATTTCGGATTTACCTTGATCCCCTTCTGATATTCCTCGACCGCCTTGTCGAATGCCTTTTGACGGTCGTACGCTACCCCCATATAGAGGTGCGCTTGCCAGAGCTTCGGGTCAAGGGTAACAGCCTTCGTCAAGAGTTCCTCGGCCTCCGAGAACTCCCCCTTGCTCAGCGCCGCATAGCCGAGGCCCTGATATGCAAGACCGTTGTTGGGTTCCTTCGCAAGCATCTCTTTGAACTCCCTTTCACCCTCTTCAATCATGCCGCGGCTGACATACATGTGGCCCAATCTGTAGCGCACGCCTGACTGCTTCGGGTCCATCTGCAAGGCCTTATTGTATTGTACGTACGCCATAAGGTCATTTCCCTGCCTCGCATACTGGTCGCCCAGCCGCGCGTAGGTCTGCCATGTCGCCTCTGGAACATTCTTCGACTTTTCGTCCGCCGCGTAGAAGCTAGCTTTTGCCCGCTGCAGTTCCAGCATCCTCTGATACTCGCTGTCCCGCGACACTGCTTGCGTGCCCTTCTCACTCGCGCAACCGGTAAAAACGGTTGCCACAAGAGCCGCACACATCAGCAATCTGCATGGAGCAGAGATTCTCATTGCTTTTTCTCCTCAGCAAAAACCTCTCTGTGAGCAATAAGATCTTTACCAAGAACCACTTTCATTCCTATCGATGGCCTGTCCAATTTCTTCACTTCTTTAAGGTCAGGCATTTCGGGCAATTGTCCGGCGAGATCACGCGTAGCTTTTTCGTATTCTGCCTTGTACAGCAGTGTGGTTCTCTGATACCTAAAATGATCGGCGTTGCTCACTCGCACTACGTTAAAACCTTTTTCTTTCAAGTACCGCCCCATCTTCCTTGCCATGTCGTTAACACCATTGCCATTTGAAACTTCCATACCGACGCCGGCTACGCTGGCCAGCGCATCCCTAGCGATCGCCTGCGAAGTCGGGCGCCCTGGAACAACGACCTCTACCATCTGTTTCAGTTGCGCCAGCACAGCCTCAAATCTTGCGAGCAGGCCGGTCGTCTCCACGCTTTCCTGAAGCGGGGCAGAGTCCGGATCGAGTGCAAGGGCTTCAGTGTAATGCTCCTTCGCCTTCTCAAATTCGCCCTTCCGGTAGTAGAGCTTGGCCGCAAGACTGTGGGCAAGCGCCTGATTGCCGGTGGCCTCGAATTCTTTCATAGCGAGGTCGGGCTGACCTGAGAGCATATAGGCAAGACCCAGGTTGTTGTACGTCTGTTTATTGGTGGACCCGAGCGCGATAGCTTGTTTGAGCTCATCGATAGCCTCAGCATTCCGCCCCTGGAGGATGTACGAATGACCAAGATTGCTGTGGACATACGCAAGATTCGCGTTCAGCTTAAGAGCCATGCGGTACGCATCACTGGCCGCCACATAGTCACCCTGTTGATCATACGAGACCCCTAACCCGTTGTAGGCTTCAACATAACCAGGCTTGATATAGATCGCTTTTTGAAACTCCTTGGTTGCTTCCTGATCACGGCCCCGTCCATGGTACCAGCATCCAAGCTGATAATGAGCTTCGGCATTTCCCTGATGGGGCCTCAACTGAGACATGAACCTTGATATATCCTTATCAGTCATCCCGGCTCTAGCCCCACCAGGTCCCCATGTACTAGAGAAGGATGTGAAAAGCTTTCCGGTCGAGCAGGCTGGGACAAGATATAAGAACGTGCAGCAAGAAAGTACGAAGACGAATATCCTCAACGCAATCTTCATGGTCATCTCTCCCTTCCAGCTATAGTCTAAGTTTTATCTATGTGAAGAAATATCTCTTCAGTTGGGCCTTCAGTCACGTCAGCCGTTCCACACCTTCAGAGCGTTGATAATTCCGGGCCCGAGAATCACGAGAAAAAGGGACGGAAAAATACAGAATATAGTCGGGAAAAGAAGTTTGACCGGGAGTTTTGCGGCCAGCTC
>DATKNH010000019.1 GCA_035541455.1 Syntrophorhabdales bacterium | reverse complement strand
CTGGGCTCGATAGCAGTGTGTCATGTGCTCAACGACTCGATGGCGTCGCTGCTGCCGTCAATATACCCCATGTTCAAGAGTTCGCTTCATCTGAGTTTCGGGCAGATAGGACTTGTGGCGCTGACACAGCAGGTGACCGCTTCGTTGCTGCAGCCGCTCGTAGGTCTTTACACGGATCATCATCCCAAGCCTTTTTCGCTGCCGATCGGGCTTGGCTCAACCCTCATCGGCCTGTTATTGCTTTCGGTCGCCTCCAGTTTTCATGCGATTGTTCTTGCGGCAGCATTAATCGGCACGGGTTCGTCGGTCTTTCATCCGGAATCCTCCCGTGTCGCCCGCATGGCCTCAGGAGGCAGGTACGGCTTCGCGCAGTCGCTCTTTCAGGTCGGCGGCAACGTTGGTATTGCCTGCGGGCCGCTGCTGGTAGCCTTTATTGTTGTGCCGAGAGGTGAATCGAGCATCGCCTGGTTCTCCCTTATCGCGCTGGCGACGATCATTATGCTTATACCGGTCAGTTTCTGGTATCGCGCACACCTCGCGCCAAAGAGCGCAGCGCACAAAACGCAGCCGACCGCGTCACCTGTGTCGTCCCGGGAAGCTCGAAAGGCGATTGCAATCCTGGTAGCGCTGATCTTCTCCAAGTACTTCTATCTTTCCAGCATCAACAACTACCTGATCTTTTATCTGATGAGCAAGTTTCACGTTTCGCTCCACTACGCGCAGATTCATCTCTTTCTCTTCCTGGCGTCAGTGGCTGTGGGAACCTTCGTGGGAGGTCCGGTTGGCGACCGTATCGGCCGGAAGTATGTGATCTGGGTTTCGATCCTCGGCGTGTTGCCCTTCACGATTCTTCTGCCCCACGCTAACCTGTTCTGGACCACTATCCTCACGGTGATTATCGGGCTGGTGCTGGCATCCGCCTTTTCGGCAATCGTGGTCTATGCGCAGGAGTTGCTGCCGGGAAAGGTTGGCATGATCGCCGGCCTCTTCTTTGGTCTGGCGTTCGGCATCGCGGGCGTGGGAGCTGCCCTGTTCGGCCGTCTCGCCGACCTGACCAGCATAAGCTTTGTGTACAATGTCTGCGCTTATCTGCCGGCGATCGGCCTTCTGACGGCCTTTCTGCCCAATCTGCACGAAGGACGAAGCGAAAGAACCGAGACACCGTGAGATTAAACCTATGAACTAAACCCCTCGGTCGATGCAAATTAGACTGAATGACGTATTGCGTTCTTCTACGGGCGACATTACGCTGTACTAGGTAAGCCCCACCACACAAAGCGATGAACATGAAACAGCTTTTTTGTACAGCGCTGACGCAGCGGCGCTTCGCCCTCACCTTTCAATCGCTGCTTGCCCTTTTCATAGCGTCCGGCCTTGCATCCTGCACCATATGCCGGGAGGCTGCGATTCGCGACGCCGAACAGTACGCCCGGCGAGGCTATGAGGCACGGATAGCAACCTACGACCTGAACATTGACGGACGCATGTACGGAGCCTTCCTGTGGAGTCACCATGCCCAGGCTCAGGTGTATCGAAACGAGAAATGGTATTGGGTGTGTGAACTGGGCGGATTGTGCGAAGAGCCGACATTCACGATCAAGAGGATCGTCGTGCTGTGGGATGTTGATGAATACAGGAAAGCTGTTCGCCCTCGAAGTGTGAGTCAGTTCGTTGACGAGCGCCTTAAGAGAGAGGCGGCGGTTGCGGACACATGGGTGAACGGAAACCCTTCCTAGTCTGTCGCAGTCAGTACACTACACGTATACCGTGAGAAATGAGTAAACTCCTGTGACGGCAATTTCATTGACATCAGGGGTCAGAGAGAACTACAATTCGGCGGCGGGAAGACTTCTCTTAGTATCAATCCGGAGGCGGTAGGATGACGGGAGCATCGCTGCAAGAGCGGGATAGGAGATGGAACAGCATACGGCGTTCTATGGAAGAAGCCGGCCTCAACGGGCTTCTCGTGGTGAGTGACGGCCATCTCGAACGCAGGGGATCAATTCGCTATATCGCCGATGTCAGCGCCAAGCTGTTATACGGCTACGTAGTTTTTCCGCTGAATGGCGAGCCCATACTGATATGCAACAAACCGGGCTGGATAAAGGACAGGCGCCCTGTTCCCTTCAGAGGCGGCTGGATCATAGACAGCGAGCCGTACGTGCCTGCCATTGTCGCTGCCATACGGGAACTGAACCTTGACAAGGGGCCCATAGGCATAGAGGGCGATTTCCTGCCTGCGCCCGTGTATCAGGCGCTACTCACGGAACTGCCCGATGTTATGTTCAGCGCCTCAGCTATCGTACACGAGCTGAAGATGATCAAGAGCGCTGAAGAGCTCCAGCTCATCGAAAAGGGTGTGGAGATGGTAGACAAGGCCTATGAGGCCTGTGTTGAATTCGTGTGTACAAGAAAAAGCAACCTGACGTGGAACGATATCACGGCTGAAGTCTGCAGGGTTCTCTATCGCTTGGGAAGTGAAGACATAGGCGGCTATCCTCTCTCGCATGCCACCGACATCATGAAAGGGGGCGACATCTATAACCTTTATCCCGAGCCGCAGGCGCCGGGGGGCCACTGGATGCAGTTCGGACGGCTAATAGCCCTGGGGGAGCCCGACAAAGAACTGCGCCCTGCCTGGGATCTCGACACCAAGGCGCAAGAACTGGCAGCCGAAAAATTGAAGCCAGGGAATACGGGCGGCGACGTGGCGAGAGCAATCAATGATGCGCTGAAAGGGAGCGCCTACACTGGCGCGTCCCGCGGCTCCGGCCACGGTGTGGGGCTGGACATCATCGAACGACCCTTCATCAGTCTGGATGATGAAACCGTGCTGAAGCCGGGCATGGTCGTCGCTATTCACCCGGTCTTCGATCCCCATCCGGCCCTCTTCGAGGCGTGCGCCGACATGTTCGTGGTCACCGAAGGAAAACCGCGCAAGCTCTCGCGGATAGCACCCGGAATAGCGGTCGTCTGATCCGGGCCTGATTTCTCATCTAGGGGATCCGTCTCTTGTTGTTTCTTTCTTACGCGGGTCTTGTGGCGACCTGGACGTGCTGCTGCGGCGCAGGGAAACCCGCTTCGCCGAATGTTTCTCTGATCACCCTGTTGGTATCAAAGTACACCTGCCAATAATCCGCATTGTTGCAGTAGGGGCGCACTGCCAGCACCGGGCCGTTGAGCGTAAAACTTAATATCTCCACGTCGGGCGCCGGAGCCGAAACCACGTTGGGTATCTTTGCCAGGCGCTCTTTGAGAAGCCCGACTGCGACTTTCGGATCGACCGTGTGGTCCAACTGGGCCACCAGGTCTACGCGCCGGTAAGGATTGGCAGAGAAATTCTGTATAATGTCGGAAAAGATCTTTCCGTTGCCGATATACGTTTTGATATTGTCCATGGTGCTGATTGTTGTCACAAAAAGGCCGATCTCCTCCACCGTTCCGATCATGCCGCCCGCCTGGATAAAATCGCCTGCTTTGAAAGGCTTGAGTATGACAAGGAATGCTCCTGCTGCAAAATTCGCAAGCAGCCCACTCCACGCAGCCCCGATTGCCAGCCCGGCAGCTGCAAGCAATGCCGCGAAGGTCGTGGTCTGAATGCCGAAATAGCCGAGGATGGCGACGATCAGGGTGATCTTGAGCAGGACAGAGACAGCGTTCGAAACATACGCTATGATGGTGTGGTCAATGTCCTTCAGCCGCATACCCCTGATTATCATTTTGACGGCGAAACGTATCAATGCGCTGCCGACGAACCAGAGTATTATTGCGCCTATGACCTTGAGTCCAACCGCCGTGCCTGTTGTGAGAATGTTTTGGCCGATCTGATTATAATCCATGCTCTCCCTCCTTTTTTAGGTTATCTCAGCAAGCGTGGAGTTTCTGGCGACCGCTTACAGGAAATATAGCGCAGTTTTCTTCTTGATGCACTACTCTGATTTTCGTATATTCATAGTATCGGGAGGTCGTACCAATGGCAGCGTTCACTCGTGGTGAAGGCGATGAGCGGTCTCAGACGAGGAGGATAGAAAGATGAGGTGCGGACATCTTGTGCTGCTGGCCGTGTTACTCGTGGTGGTATTGTTCGCGGCTGGCTGTGCTACACCGCAAGGTTCGGGCGCAGGCACCCGGCAGCAGCGTTGGGAGGACGACGGCCGCCCGGCATGGTTCCGCATTAGTCCTCCCGGGACATAAGTACTGAAAAGGCCTCACCTTTTTTCGTCGCCTTGGCGGCGTCGAAAAGCCTCAAAACGTCATCGTTTCCGTTTGACACTGAAACGACTTTCTCTGTCCCTGTCTTGCATAATCCTTAAATGGAAAGATCGTTCACCTAATACTCACCTGGGGATTGGACGAAAATATAGTAAGGATCAGCAAAGGAGACGGGGCCCGCGCTTCAGCTGAAAGCCCTTGATCAGATCAGGAGGAAGAGTCATGAAGGTGTTTGATGCCCAGACGCTGCAACGGGAAGTCGAAGCCCGGCGCTCCGGCGGGACGCCGGTGCCGGGTACCTTCATAGGAAATGAGAAGGCTCCCGGGATTAGTGAATATGGCGCGTATCCCTCACTGGATAGAACAGCATTGCGGAATGGCTATAAATTGTGCGTTGAGAACGCCCAGCGGCTGCTCCCTGACGCGAAAGCGCTCGCGGAAGCAGGTCGTTACCGGAGCGCTCACCGCATCCTGCTTCTGGCCCTGGAAGAACTTGGCAGCGCCTTGCAGTTGTACGAAGCGGGCCGGTCCGAGGTGCAGGACTGGGAGGCATGGTGGCGTCGTTACTTCAGTCACCCCAAGGATCTTCAATCGGCTTCCCTTGGCATTGCCAGAAGGGAGGAGGCTGACGAACGATTCGGCCTTGCTTCCGAAGAAATCGTACACGTGAATTTCGACAAGAAACATGGGAAGTTCACATCACCTGTTGATGATGAAAACCCTGAACTGGTTGCATTTTTCGAGAAAGAGGCGGCGTATGCGGAAAGCGTTCTGAAGGCGTTACCCTCTCACGCGTTCGAACGATGGGAGTATGAACTCATGATCCGGCAGTCCCCGGAAATTGCTCCGTTAGTTCTCTATGCGCGCATCGAAGAACTGCTGGGGCAGGAGCCTGCAATCAGTGAAGGAGAACTGCTGACTGCCATTGCCAGGGACCTCGGCAGATCCAAAGATGTCTTTACAGCCGGCTTTGAGCGTTGGAAAGAAATTTCCCCCAAGGCGCGAGCGTACGTGGACCTTATGCGACGACTGCAGGAGGAAGCGAAAGAACAGAATTCCTGAAACGATTATCGCCGATTATCTGCGCGAGCGCTGAATTCTAGTCTCGGAAGCCAGGACAAGGGAAGGGGAGCCGCACTGCACGATCTGCATTGCGGGATGTCGTCTTTGACTTCGCTCGCCTGAAGCGAAGTTTCCATACGCTGTACATATCATCAAGCATAGACTGGCAGTCGTCAAAGAAGGGCTTTTCCTCGAGATAGCTTTTGCGATCCATAATGCCGGCGATGTTGATAAATCGTTCTCTGGGTGCTATGTGAGGGCCGATGGAGTATCTGTCCATCTTTCTCAGAAGCTCCAGAGACTCAAAAAATCGAAAAATCCCCAGCAGTAACTGACGGCGATCTGTGGAATATACTGTCGGCCACGGACCTTTGGCCATGTGGCTTGCCGCAAAAAGATCTACTGCGTCTACCTCCTCAGGACGGGCGTTCTGCGCATGCCAGACTGATACGTGTGATCCGATGTCAGACGCAGATGTCCTGCCGTGTTCAAGAAAGACATGTCCGAGCTCGTGCAGGGTGAGAAATATCTGTTGAGCAGACGTAGCTACCCATGTATTTCCGGGCGCCTCTCCTGGCTTAAGAGCAGGCTCTCTTTTCCCCCGCAGAAAATAACCGGCAATTCGATCCGGAAAATTGAGGAAAGCGGAGAGCAGTTCTTCTTTGGCTGCATGGGGATTATTGTTTAAGTTGATCAGCTGGCAGAACCGATCGTTAACCTGATGCAACGTGGTGAATACCTTACTATTGAGAACGATCCACCGGTTGCCTGTTTCGTTGTCAAATGCATGGGCAGCATCAATGTGTGGAAGCTTCGAAAATTCAATGCGAATACGAAGCAGTTTTCGTTCTTTAGCATTGTTGAGCATCGGGCTTATTATGGAAATCAGGGATTCCTTCATCTTATCGAGATCTGGCTCCATGAACACACCTCACAAAACTTTACCATTTTCTACAACGCAAATCCGATTAGGCATAAGGTACAGTCACCCGGCAGCGAAATCAGTATTATATTCTTTTAGGGCCACTGGGCGGGCCTGAGATTGAATTTTCTTCCAATCAGCAGTGTGCTATGGTGAATTTCTGCGTGTGCTCATTCCAGAGTTGGCTGAGAGCCCGGGCAAAGGAGGAAGTATGAGCTCGTTTTCAGAGATTTGGAGCTTTATCACGGACAAGATCGTGACCAGTCAACGTGAGCAGCCCAGCGCTGTGACCATCCCGCTTGACAACATAGACCGCAAGGAACAGATGGTGCAACCCTTTGAAGCGGGGAAAGATTACTTTCAGGTGCGCATCAATCAGCTGTTCCTTATGGAAGAACGAAAGTGGTTTACGCAAATCGATCCCATGGTGTCTGTAATATCTGAATTCCAGTACAATAAGAAGCACAGCATTGTACCTTCCATAGTCGGTCCCAGCAAGCAATCGTGCCAGCAGCTTCCTCATGGTATGATTTTCAGCAATGAGAAGGTCGC